>NZ_PVWG01000044.1:0-35732 GCF_003003695.1 Phormidesmis priestleyi ULC007 | reverse complement strand
AAGAGCCTGATGTGGAGCATAGCAGCAAGGCACGGAAAATCAGGACTTCTGGCGATTTCTTATCCCGAACTCAGGTTATTCAACGTGAATTCGATGAAGCTTTTCGCTACGGTTGCGAATTCGGGCTGCCCCTAAATCCCCCAAAATTGGGGGACTTTGAACCTAAACTACCTGAGTTCGGGTTAAGCCGAAGGCTGAAATCCCCACTGCAAGTAGCTTGAGCCAAACAACCAGCTAGTAATCTTTTCTCAATAAGTCCTACTATTAAGAATATTCTCAACTGTGAGGCTTATTGACAAGAGCTTGATGTGGAGCATAGCAGCAAGGCACGGAAAATCAGGACTTCTGGCGATTTCTTATCCCGAACTCAGGTTAAACTCTAAGCTTAAAGTCCCCCAGAATTGGGGGATTTAGGGGGCTGAAGCGCAAAACAACGCAGCGAAAGAACTTATCGAACTGACGTTATTCACGCTCGATCGGTAGCCCCAACCAATCACTCAACTCATAAGCTAACCAAGCCATTTCCTCAACCGTGCCACAAAAATCAATTTTTTGGGTGTCTGCAAAAACGCTCAACCGATTGCGATTAAATGATAAAGCTAACTTCCAAAGATATCTGCGCTTTGTAGAGAAAGGTTGAGCGTATTGAAGCCCAAATAGTTTGCGAGTGAGAGAAACCCCCTGCTCAGTGATCACCAATCTAGCTTTGGCAAAATTTAAGAGGATTCTAATGATGGGGATAGACCAAATGGGAGAAAGCAGGAGAAGAAGAAAACCACCGGGGTTAATAAATAACAAGAACATCGAAAGTGGAAGGAGGAAGACTAAGAAGACCGATAGAATGGGCGCGATAGAATCCACATATTGTTTTGACTGAAGCTTTAGAGAAGGAAACGTAATCTCTAATGCTTCTGCTTCTCTAATAAGTGAGATTTTGCTGTAGGTTGGCTTTGTTTTGATAGTGAGTTCAACATCCGAATTACTTTCTGGCGATCGCTCCAAACCCATTAAAGCTGCACCGATCGACTTCGGGCGTTTACTCAAACTTGGCTCTGTCAGCCACTTTAGCCAACTGATAAAACTGGGGCTGACCTTCGCAAGGTGTTCAAACTGAAGCCGCAGATCTTCTTGAGGCAAATCAGCCGGGTGTTGACCCGTGATTAAATAAATCAACGTCGCGCCTAAACTATAGAGATCAGAGGCCGGAGAAGTGCGTCCGCCAAACTGTTCGGGTGGCATATAGCCATAAGTGCCGACGATCGTCATCGTGCCCCCGTCTCTAGCTGCCAGCGTTTGCACCGAGCCAAAATCGACTAAATAAACTTGACCAGGGCTGTTACCTGAGCGATCGGTCAGCAGCACATTACTCGGTTTGATATCGCGATGAATCACGGGCGGCTGGCGATCGTGCAAATAGCCCAAAATCTCTAGCAAATCTTTGGCGAGTTGCTTGACTTCTAACTCGCTAAACGTGCGTCCTGATTTGAGATGCTGCTCTAACGATCGCGCCTCAATATAAGTTTGGACGAGGGCGAATCCTTTATGATTGTCCGAGTCAAGTTCAAAGAAATCCAGATAGCAGGGAATTGCAGGATGAGACAGCGATCGCAGGGTTGCCGCTTCCCGTTCAAACAGCTTCAGGTCATCCCACTCAAACTCATGGCTAAACGTCAGGAGCTTAACAACGACGAGTTCCTGAGTGTGCAAATCACGCGCTAACCAGGTTTGTCGTCCCGCTTTTTTACCCAGTGATTGTTGCAGTTCATAGCGGTCAGCCAGCAGTTGCATGAGTTACGCCCTTTGGATCTGTCCTGACTCTAATACTTGCAGAGATTGCTTGGCAGATTGCAGCCGCCGATCGAGACTAGTCTCAGTCATCCAACTCAACCAATCGGCAAACGCCGGACTGAGATCAACGACTTGCTGAAAGTCTAACTTAGTTCCCTTGCGCGGCAACTGAGACGGCGATTTGCCCGTGATGATTGCAATCAGCGTTGCCCCCAAGCTATAGAGATCAGAAACAGTTAACGCCCGCCCAGCAAACTGTTCTGGCGGCATATAGTCGTGAGTCTCGATCAGGGTGAATGCGGAGCGATCGCAACTCAACAGCATCTTAACCGAGCCAAAGTTAATCAAATGAGTGCGCCGCTGTGCCAGCACAATATTGCTGGGCGTAATATCACGATGCACGATTGGCTGCTGCCGTCCGTGAAGATAGATGAGAATGTAGAGCAGCGATTTTGCGATTTGCTTTGCCTCTGCTTCGGTGAAGGTGCGCCCAATTTTCATACACTCATCTAGAGACTTTCCGGGCACGTAGGTTTGCACCAGCGCCAGCGCCTTGCCCGTCGGCAATTGATGCTCAAAATAGTCTATATATTGCGGCACACAAGGGTGAGAGAGCGCTCTGAGAGTTTCTACTTCGCGCTCAAATAGTTTTAGGTCATCCGATCGAACATCTTCTTCTGGGCACAGCAGCTTGATCACGACCTGCTCTTGAGTGCTGAGATCACGCGCCAGCAGCGTCCAGCGCCCTGATTGCCGCCCTAACTCTCGCTCTATCTCGTAGTGATCGCCTAATATCTGTCCAGCCATAATCTCGCTAAATTTTACAGGGTTTGTAACGTTGCTCGATCGCTCGTAGCAAGCTGATATCCTTTAAGAAGTTTTCAAAACTTTGGCTTTGCTATGGTTCCTCTCTCAACCTCTTCTTTACGTGAGCAGCAACACCCGTTAATTCGCAGTTTAGCCGACAAAATAGAAGCGCTTTGGCACCGTCATTTAGATCTTTCACCCTACTATCTGCCTGATGATCTGGGCTATGTCGAAGGACGAATGGAAGGCGAAAAGCTGATTATTGAAAATCGTTGCTATCAGACTCCTCAATTTCGCAAGCTTCATCTAGAACTGGCTAAAGTGGGAACGATGCTAGACATTCTCCACTGCGTTATGTTTCCCCGATCGGACTATGCTCTACCGATGTTTGGTGCCGACTTAGTGAGCGGACGCGGACAAATTGGCATGGCGATCGCCGATCTCTCTCCCACCAGCGACGATCGTACTCTACCCGCCGATTATCAAAGTGCTTTATCGGCTTTACCAGATGTGACCTTCACCCAGCGTCGAGAGCTTCCAGAATGGGGCGATATTTTTTCTAGCTTTTGTTTATTTGTGCGTCCGAGCAACGAGGCAGAAGAGGCAGCCTTTTTGTCGCGAGTCGAGAGCTATTTAGAATTGCACTGCCAGAGAGCGATCGCGACTCAACCCACTCCAGAACGCGAGGCAGAAATTCTAGCCAAACAGCGCTATTACTGTGATCGCCAGCAGCAAAATGATAAAACTCGACGCGTCTTAGAAAAAGCCTTTGGTGAAGCGTGGGCTGAACGCTATATGACGACTGTTTTATTTGACACGGTTTAAGCGATCGATTCCGCGATTGATTCAGCCCTATAAAGCACGGTCTGGGACACAATTTTAAAGGCTGCGTTGACCCAGACCAGCGATGCTGCCGACACTCTGCCAGATTGCAGGGTTACCAGAGAAAAATTTCTCAAGCGATCGCCATCATTTTGAACAATGCGAGGCACACGGGCAGCGTTTAAATAAACCGTTCCGTCGGAGGTGGTGTGAATAGCGCGGCGAAGCTGCTGTCGAGTGTGACGCAGCGTGTGGTGCATGTGCCCAAATGCGACGAGCGGAATCGCTTTGCCCAAGAGTCGAGTTTTGGCGATCGCTTGTTCAAAGTCGGGGTCGCCGTGATCGCCGCCGATCGGTTGCCAATCTTTGCCGCATGGGTCTTCGGGCATATCCCCTAAACCAGTCGGCCCATTGTGTCCGACAAAAATTACCGTTTCGTAAGCAGCCGTGTTGACAGCAGCAACGATGCGATCGACCGATTCAGCAAAGTTTTTTACGCCGCAGCGATCGCGATAGAACCGATTATTTTTCCAGGCAGACCCACCCCAGCTAAATGGGCGACTGCCCACCACACTCAGCCCTAACTCTGGAAAATCGAGCTTGCCATAGCCTACGTTTGTGTCGCCTAGCAAATCAATTTGTTGCTGTACGCGATCTTCTTGAGTGCGATCGTAAGGGCATTGTTTGATGCCCCAATCGGTGGCGTTATACCAAGCATCGTGATTGCCCAAAATTGCCGCTTTAGGCAGATCCATTTGAGCAATCGATCGCACCACTTCTACCGATTCGTTACCAAAGTCACCGACTAGCAGCACCAAATCAACGCCTAACGCTTTGAGTGCGGCTTCATCTTCATGATCCCACAAATCGTGAATATCTCCGACAACCGCAATTTTGATCCCCTGACTAGACACCATGCCGATTTCCTTTCTTTATTCTTCTTTAGCATAGGCAGGGAGCGAGGGTTTTGATCAGTCTTTTGAGAAAGAGACCCGGATCAATCGTTTGTCCAAGTCGATCGCCACGCGTCCTGCGCTTGAGCGATCGCTCGTTCTTGGTGTTTTTTTTGATACTCTCGTCCCAATGTCTGAAGTTGTTGCTTGAGATCTCGCAGCTTATTTCGCCATGCCATTGCAGTTGAGTCGTTAAACTCAATCTCAGACAAGCGTAGCTGAATCGCCACTAGATGCAACAGCGATGCAATAGATTTTTTCGATCGACCCTGCTCAGACATTTTTTCATCGGCAGCTTCAACCAGCAACTTTAAGAGATTGGCGTTGCCCGCGATCGGGTCGTCGCTCCCTGCTTTAGCCGCCGCCTTTAGAACTGGTTCTGGCAACCGTTTGGGCAAAACTTCTGACTGCTGCAACAGCAAGTTGGCGGCGTGAGAAGTGGTTTGGAGTTTTTTGACGATCGATTTCTCTAAATTTTCTTGCCACTGCACCAGAGCATCTAGCGGAGTAGACGGCTGTGCAGGCTTACTCAGCGAAGGAGCCAATAATAGAAATTCAAGCTCGTTTTGATGACTCTCTAGAACACTGTCTGACTCAAACTCCTGCTCATCAAACGCTTCGTCAAGTTCTCCATCGTCATCTACATCAAGATCTTCTTCAAGCTCGTCGATATTGGCTGTCTCAGTGCTGACGAGGCTGACTGGCTGAAGTTGAGCCAGTAACTCTGCTTGAATCTGATTTGCCAAGTCTCGCACTGACTGCTGAAACTGCTGGCGCTGACTGAGTGACAACTGCAAAAACTGCCGCGGGTAGCTCTCAGTGCAAACATGATAGCAAGACAAAATCAACTGCTGTCGAACTGCTTGCCCCAACGCCGTCAGATAGCTGAAATAGGTTTGGTAGAATTTTTCGCCCATTTCAGCAACCTGCTTGTCTAGGGCAACAAGCTGCTGCGAAATCTGCTCGACCGATCCGACCATAGGCTCTTTGAATTTGGGGTAGAGATTTTTCTACTACTCGATCTAGCTTACAACTAAGGGTCATGTAAGGGCATACCAGTGCCGTGCCCTTACATGACCCTTAGAAGCAATTAGGCGGCGATCGTCAAGATTTTTGCGGTCACTGCCAAACTCTCCTCAAATAGCACATCTTGACCTAAACGCTGAAGCTGCTCACCCAAAAGCGTTTCAGCCTTCTGATCATCAAGAGGAGTCACCTGGTTAATGCGGCACGATTGGGCACCACCACCCGCTTCCATTCGCATACAGCCCGTCGTTTCAGAACAAAGCACCGTGCAGCAGTCGGCATCGAGGTTGGTAGAAGTTAGCTTTAAACTCACGAGATCGCCCGTGACTTCACCCGTGTCAGCCGTCGGAATGGCTGCGAGTTCGACTTCGATCGCACGTCCATCAGCCGCCGTGAGATGAATGCGCTGAAGTTCGTAGATATCGTCTTCTTTCGATCGCGAAATTGGCTCCCAGTTTAGCCGACTTGCTAGCCAACCCAAAAACATCAGCGCTTGGGTCGAGTTGCCTTTTTCATAATCAATCACAATGCGATCGACTTCTCGAATGGCGGCTCGGCGCTCTGGCGGATCAAATGCCTCGGCGGTTAATTCTTGCCAAGCAGCGAGTCGTCGCCAGTTGAGGTCAGACACCTGCACTTGGTTCTGAATCATATGCGCCACCTTGAGCAGGTCGCCTTCTGGATCGGTCAAGAAGTGGCTAGAGTCTACCACCACGGCAGTGCAAGTTTTAGACAACCGATCGAACAGGGCTTGGTCGGTGCTGGGCGTTGCTTTCCACCAGAGAATGCTGGGCAATTCGCCCATGACGAGTGAAGAAACCATGCTAGCCACCCGCTCTAGCGCGTTTTCTGTACCCTTAAGCATGATGTATTCGCCACATACCAAGGCGTTGCGGCTCTGCTTGTTGATGGGGCAATAGGCAGACACTTGAGCCGTTACACCTTCATCTTCGCCAGCGACGGGAAACAGGGAGATAATTCGACAGGGATTTTGACTAGCGATCGCGTCTGCAATTCCAGCCCCCGCCGCATCTAGTGCATAACTTGGTGAACGAGTTGCCTCGCCGACGGCGACCAAGATACTCTTTTTTGCTAAGGCTTCCCGAAGTTTTTCTAACAGCAGCGGACTCGCTTTGCCATCACGTTTCATGCCCAAGCTCGACTCAGCAGCACGAATGGCAGCTTCGGTGCGAGGTCCGCCGATGCCATCAATCGGCCCCGTATAAAACCCCAGTGCTGCCAGCAGTTGCTGAGTTTCTTCTGGCTCATAAACCACCAGCGTAAAGGTTGCGGCTCTCGTAGCAGCAAGCGTGTTGCTGTCATCACTAGCGACACTGTAACTCTGCCAAATTTTGGCGAGTTCTGCCTCAATTTCGCTGAGAGAAACATCTTTGGGCGCTTGCAACGATTGCAAAGGAACAAGAGAAGGGGAGTGGGTAGCCATAGAGAGAGATTGGGGGAGGTTAGATTTTTGAAAATCGTTAGAGTCTTCGCCAACGGCGACCATCTCGGTTGATCAGCAGTTCGGCTTCTGAGGGTTCCCAGGTGCCTGCTTCATATTGAGGAATCGTAGCGGGATCGGTGGGAGCTTCCCAAGCCGTGAGGGCCGGGGTGACAACTCGCCACGCAGCCTCTACCTCGTCGGAGCGGGTAAAGAGAGTTTGGTCGCCCATCATGCAGTCAAGCAAGAGCCGATCGTAGGCCTCGCCCCCGGTCACACCAAAAGAGGTGCCGTAGCTGAAGTCCATTTCGACGGAGCGCGATCGCAGGTCTGCTCCGGGCATTTTGACTTCAAATCGCATCGCAATGCCTTCGTTGGGCTGAATCCGCATCGTCAGCACGTTGGCGTTGGTTTGTTGGGCAGCCGATTGAAAGATCAGATACGGCACTTCGCGGAACTGAATGGAAATTTCTGACACTTTTTTGGGCAACCGTTTACCCGTTCGCAGATAAAAAGGAACGCCTTGCCAACGCCAGTTATCGACCATAAATTTCATGGCGACATAGGTAGGCGTGGTCGAGTTGGGGTTGACTCCCGGCTCAGTGCGATAGCCAGGAACTTGTTTGCCCTTCATCCACCCGGCTGAATATTGACCCCGGATCGCAGAATGTTCTAGATGATTGACATCGGCTAGATGGGTCGCCTGAATCACCTTCACCTTTTCGGTGCGAATGCTGTCAGCGTCTAGCGCGTTAGGCGGCTCCATCGCGGTCAGGCAAAATAGCTGCATCAGGTGGTTTTGCACCATGTCGCGCAGTGCCCCCGCCGATTCGTAGTAGCCTGCGCGGTCTTCAACCCCGACAGTTTCGGCAACAGTGATTTGAACGTGATCGACAAATTGACGATTCCACAACGGCTCAAAAATGGCGTTGGCAAACCGAAATACCAGCAAGTTTTGGACAGTTTCTTTGCCTAAATAGTGGTCGATTCGGTAAACTTGCTCTTCTTTGCAAACCTCATTCACGACTCGGTTGAGCCTTTGAGCCGAACTCAGATCGCGTCCAAAAGGCTTCTCAATTACGAGGCGAGTCTTCTGAGGATCTTTGAGCATCTCAGAAGCTCCCAGTTGTCGAATCGCTTCGGGGAAGAAATTAGGGGCAACCGCCAGATAAAAAACTCGATTGCCTCTCGTGCCGCGTTTCTCATCCAACTCAGCGAGCAGCGTCTTCAGCTTTTGATAGCTTTCAGGATTGTCAATATCACCAGGACAGTAGAATAAGCCCTTAGCAAAATCGTCCCAAGCGGCTTCTGACCCGATGCCATCCGAGAATTGCTCGACCCCTTCGCGCATCTGTTCTCGAAAGTAGTCGTCACTCCAAGGACGACGCGCCACGCCCACGATCGTCAATTCTGGGGGCAGTCGCCGCTCTCTCTTGAGGTGATAAAGCGCCGGAACGAGTTTGCGCTTAGTCAAGTCTCCAGACGCACCGAAGAACACAATGATATTGGGTTCGGGCATTCGCTGCTGCTGTAGCCCAACGCGGAGCGGATTTTCGAGCAAAGTAACCATAGGCGAAGCAAAAATAAAGGATGGAAGATCAAGGGTGAATGGGTAAAGAGTGAAACTATTAACACCCTTTACCCTGGCACTTTACTGAACCGTTGCCAAACGATCGACCTTTTCTTGAAGAGAACTCATCAGCGACTCGAAGGGCTTGATGAATTTATCAATCCCGTCAACGAGCAGTTCGTTCATAACTTCGGCAAGGTTGATATCGACATCGGGATCTTTGAGGCTGTTGATTAGGTTGTATGCTTCCTCAACGTCAGTTTCGATGCGGCTGGCAGCGTTGCAGTGATCTTCGCAAGCCTTGATCGTAGCAGGTGGCAACGTATTGACTGTATCAGGGCCCACCAATTCATCGACATACATGACATCGCTGTAGTCGGGATTTTTAGTGCCTGTGCTGGCCCACAAAAGTCGCTGCACGTTTGCGCCTTTTTCTTTGAGTGCCAACCAGCGATCGTGCCCGATCACTTTTTTATATTCCTGATAAGCAACTTTGGCATTGGCGATCGCGACTTTGCCTTTGATGGCTCTCAGCTTGGCTTCTTGGGCGATCTGGTCTGCGCCTTTTGCGAGAATTGCGTCGATGCGATCGTCGATGTTGCTGTCAATTCGGCTTAAGAAGAAACTCGCAACGGATGCAATTTTGCTGATGTCTTCACCCTTTTCAACTCGTTGCTCTAGACCGCGAACATAAGCCCAAGCAGTGTTGATGTAGCTCTGCACTGAGAATAACAGCGTGACGTTAACGTTGATTCCGTCGGCGATCACTTGCTCAACAGCGGGTAATCCTTCTGTCGTTCCAGGGATTTTGATCATCACATTGGGACGACCAATCTCTTTGTAGTAGCGACGCGCTTCGGCAATGGTGGATTCTGTGTTGTCAGCGATCGTCGGCGGCACTTCGATGCTGATGTAGCCATCCAATCCGCCTGACTCTTCGTAGACGGGCAAGAAGATGTCACACGCATCGCGAATGTCTTTGAACACTAGGGATTCGTAGATGTCCATCAGCGATTTTCCGGCTCTGATCCCGGCTTCGATATCTTCGTCGTAGATTTTGTTGCCGACGATCGCTTTCTCAAAAATCGCCGGGTTTGAGGTGATGCCTCGCAGCCCTTCGGTGTCGATCATCCGCTTCAGTTCGCCCGACTGAATCAAATCACGATTCAAATTATCCATCCAGATACTTTGACCGTAGTCTTTGATTTCTAAAAGATGATTTGCTGCTGTCATTTGAGAGTTACTCCTAAACGTTAATAATTTTGAGACTTGAGGTGAAACTGAGTTTGACCTTTATCGCTTTGCCATCAACTCTTCTTCTCGCTCTCTGGCACGGTCTTGAATAAACGATTCCACCAGAGTCACATCTTCTGTGCTGCCAATCACCAAAGGGGTGCGAGCATGAAGCTTGTCTGGAACCACATCTAGAATGTCTTGGGTGCCCGTGCTAGCGCGTCCGCCAGCTTGCTCAATCAAAAACGCCATTGGCGCTGATTCATAAAGCAAGCGCAGTTTTCCTTCAGGCTTTTTGACCGTGCCCGGATAAAGGAACACACCTCCCTGAAACAAAATTCGGTGAAAATCGCCGACCATTGCCCCACCATATCGAGCGGTGTAACCTTCATGGCGATGCACGTAGCGAATGTAGTCTCGCAGGGGTTCCTCCCACTGCCAGAAGTTGCCCTCATTGACGCTGTAAACAGGGCCGTGAGTCGGCGTTTGAATGTTTTCATTTGAGAGAATAAATTCACCCAAACTGGGATCAAGCGTAAAAGCGTGAACTCCTCGCCCGATCGAATAGACCAGCATGGTGCTCGGCCCATAGAGAATATAGCCTGCGGCAATTTGTTTGTGACCGTTTTGCAACAAGTCGCGGGCAGTTTCGTCGGAGTCATCACCTTCTTGCTGGCGAATCGAGAAAATAGAGCCAACGTTAATGTTGATATCGACGTTAGAAGACCCATCGATCGGGTCATAAAGCAAGGTATATCGCCCAACCGGACAGTTTTCAGGAATGTAGTAGGGGTCTTCCATCTCTTCGGAGGCCAGACGACAGACTAAGCCGCTCTGCTTAAACACGGAGATAAACACCTCATTGGCGTAAATATCCATTTTTTTAACCGATTCGCCTTGCACATTCACATCGCCCGTAAACCCCAAGACTCCTTCCATTAAACCTGCCCGACTTAATCGTCGAGCGATTAGCTTTCCGGCCAGCCCGATGCGATTCATCAACGCGCTCAGATCTTGGGCATCAGGAGAAAAACTATGTAACTGCTCTAAGACATGACGGGAGAGAGTTTTGCAGTCACGATCGAGGGCGTAATCGCGCTCCGGCGGTTGATAGGCTTCGACCATTCTTCTTTATCCTCCCTGGTTTTAAGGTTTCACTCAGAACTGTATGTAGAGTACGAATGTCTAAGTGCCCTTACTTCTATCTTAGGAAGGCATTTCGAGAACGGGGTTTCCTTTAATGGGAACTATAGAAATGCTCAAGATTATGTATCCCAGACAACACAGCATCGGTCAAAAATGAAGCGCTCAACTTTGACAGAAAAACGACTGCTGCGATCAAAGCAACTGCCCAAGAGGGAAAATGAACCCCCTTGAGCAGCGCGGTTAAATCGAAGATAAATCTCGATCGTTATTTGCCAACCACTTGAGACTTCAGCTTGTTGAAATCTTCACCTAACTCCTGGCGGTTAGAAGCTTTGAGCAAATAGCGATAGGTAAACCAAACGGTGTAAACCAACCCAATTAGCTCAAACGTTGGTTGTAATAAGGGCACCTCATTAATCGCGCCCAACAGTGCCAGGGTGAGTTTGACCGATACGATCGAGCCAAAGATTAAACCTAGCGTCACGAGCGGCTGGCGATATTCAGAGAAAAATCGTCCTAAATATTCGGGCAGCGATGCTAGAAAGGCGTAAGCTTTTTCACCGATTTCTCGCCATTGCTCGTTGCCTTCGCTGCTGGTAGACATCGGAGCCAAAGTGCCCACTTGATCGATCGAAATGTCAGGACTGGTCGGCTCAACCAGGACACTAGGTGCGTCGCTGGTAGCATACTCCACTTGTTTCAATTCAGGCTCTACCATAATAAATTCCTTGGGAACGACAATCGGGGCGGGGAAACTGGTTAGTCAACCAGCAAATCAGAACAGAATCTAACGACTAATCTCTTGATAACTCAAACATACTAGACTCAAACTCTGAACTGAATCACTTGCAGGATAGATATTACGTGAATGCTTAATCCCAATAAACCACGCTTTTAGAAGATGTCTATTCAGCATAGTGGTTAAGATATTAGCAAATATTTTTTTGAACGCAAGTTTGATTTCAGCAGAGTCATCAAGAACTCTTATTTTGTATTAGCTTAAACCCAAGAAAATGAGGCAAAACTGAGTCGCTTATTCACAAAGGTTTGCATTCATAACGAGCACCTGAACCCGTTTGGGGCTGTGTGGGGGCAGATGTCTCCAGCATTTCTTTCAAAACAAAAACTGGGTAACTGATCCCCAAATTGCCTGACTTACTTCTGCTAAAGCGTGATCACTCTCAAGTTCGACCAACTCAACCCAAGGACGTAAGTAAGCATAATTTTGACTCGCCTGAATGGGGATCACCTCATCGTAAATGCCGTGCATGATCAGAGTAGGAATCGGTTTTTGCAGTCGGGCTGAATCATAGTCAGCGCAATCAACGACAAACTGATAATTCAAAGGCAATAACCGCTCTGCTCCATAGTGATAAACCATTAAAGGCTTTCCAGACTGCCATTCACGCAACAGTTTATCGCCAAGTTTGGGGACCCAGTGATTGAGAAACTCAAACGCAGGAGCCAGCAAGACTAGCCGATCGACTTGAGGACATTGTTCTCCAACCCAAGCGGCGGTCAATCCTCCCAGACTAGAGCCGATAATCACGATCGGCTGATCAGGCGGAAACCCAGCACAAACTTGTTGAATTTGGCGAGTCAGCGTCAGATGAGTAAAGTCGTTTTGGTTAAGATCAGGAATGTGGAGCGTTAGATTTAGAGCAGCGAAGCGATCGCGCAAATCTTGCGCCTTACGCGATCGCGGACTCGATGCAAACCCATGCAGATAAACGTAAACCGTCATTTGTCTAAAGGTTAGTCACGATCGCTAGAATCGCACAGATTTGTTATTTGGGGAAATCAGGGATGGGTAGCGCAGCGTATACAGTCTTCTTTATCTTTGGCGGCATCTGGGTCGTGATGGGCGTTGGGGCGTTGATTTTTTTGCTCAAATCAGACGGCCAGTCTCTGCGGTTTGATGGATGGGCGCTTTTAGTGGCGATCCCGATCGTGATCCCGATGATTGCGGCCCTTACGATCGCGGCGCTTTACCATTAACGTCTCTGCGACGCTGCATCCGTTCGGCAAACTTGCGACGTTGATCAGGAGTTAACACCTGCCGCATTTCCAAGAGGCTGTCAAACTGCGCGTCGGCTAATTGGTCACGCACGCCTTTAACTTGACGATATTTTTCTCGAATCTGATCAGCAGACGCATCACTCGCCATCAGCGATCGCAGTTCTTGCTGGGCTTGCTGCATCTCTTGACGCTGACGGTCAATCTGATCTCTAGACTGACGACGAATCGCCTGAATTTTCTGCATCTGATCCGGCTTAAGATCGAGATCTCTGAGCCAACCCATTCCTCGCTTTAGGGGTAACGGGGCATCTTGAGCAACGGGATCAGCCAACAATAAAGATGGCTCTAGCGTTGCATCTGCTTGGTGATTTCCTTTAAGCGCGATCGCCCCCCCTAACGCAATTAGCAGGGCTGCGACCGCCCCGACACGACGGAGCGTAAGAGACTTGAGCAGACGAGAAGGGTGATCATTCATCGTTGGTAGAGATCAATTCGGTATCTGAATTGTCATAAATAGTATTGTGCCAGTTGCTTTCGATGAAGGCTTCTAGCGTCGCAACTTCGGTCGCACTAGGCTGAGGCGGCATCCAGGCACGATAGCTGAGAACTGCGGTGATCAAGCTGGCAGCAAGGGTAGGAGCAATCAGCCAAAAGTTCCATCGACGGCGATCGCTGGGTGCCGCAATCTTGCTGATAATCTCTCGCTCTAAACCGACTGCCGGGGGAGGCGGGGGCGATCGGTGCTGCCGCAAAAAATCAACTAAATCCTGGTCATCGTCAGGCAACAAACTCATAGCTGGACTCCCTCTTGATAGAGAAATTGTCGCATTGCAGCGCGGGCGTGAAACAAACGAGATTTCACCGTGCCCACCGGAATCTCCAAAATTTCAGCAATTTCCTTCTGAGGGACACTTTCTAAATCATGCAGTACGAGAATGCTGCGGTGGTCAAAGCTGAGATTCTTAAGCCCTCGCTGCACCAAGTCTTGATAATGGAGGTGCATCAAATTAGGGGCATCTTGTTGAGTCGGAGCCTGGTGAGTTAAAGCTTCGAGGCGAGTGCGTCCCTTAGCTGCGATTTGCCGATGATCGGAAGCAACATTCCAGGCAATGCGATAGAGCCAGGTCGAAAATTGGGCAGATTGCCGAAATTTGGGTAGACCTTTCCACGCCCGTAAAAACACTTCCTGCACCAAGTCATCCAGCGCTGTGGGATCGCAGAGTTGATAAAGAATGGCTCTGACCCGACCCTGATGCCGTTGATAAAGCCGACGAAAGCTCTGGGAGTCTCCCTGGATACATCGCCGCACGAGATCTTGATCCGACTCTTCAAACTGACCATTAAACGAGTCATTCGCTATCACGTCGATCGTTGCCGCTAACACCTGTAAATCATTCCTGCGCTGAATGGTAAGTGATATCTTTTTAGACTAGGTAACGCTCAAAAGGGTTCACTTAATTTCTCAGCCCGTGACTCCTGACTTAGGAGCGAGACAAAGATCCCTGAATAATGATAATAATTGGCTGAGAGATCCCGATCGAGATTGAAATCATGCCGCAAACCTCTCCCTTAGCTGGGCAAGTTGTTTTAATTACAGGTGCCTCTGCTGGAATTGGAGCTGGACTTGCCCAAGTCTTAGCCGATCGTTATATTGGCGTTCACTTAGTGTTAGCTGCCCGCAACGTCGGAAAACTGGCTCACGTCGCCGAACAGTGCAGCAAAGCAGGCGCAGAGGTGATCACTGTGCCCACTGACATGGCACAGATTGACCAAGTGCAAGCGCTCGCGAAGACCGCCCTCGATCGCTTTGGGCGCGTTGACATTTTGGTCAACAACGCAGGCTATGGGCAGATGGGGCCGATCGAGCTAATTCCTCCCGAAGCGGTTCAGCGTCAGCTACAGGTGAATGTGCTGGGCGCGATCGCGCTGATTCAAGCGCTGATTCCGGCAATGCGCGATCAGGGAGGCGGCAGAATTATTAACGTCAGTTCGCTCGCGGGCAAAATTGCCTTCCCGTTTGGGGGGTTGTATAGTGCTTCTAAGTTTGCGTTAGAAGCGGTTAGCGATTCTCTGCGGCGAGAGTTGACTCCGTTTAATATTCGGGTGAGTGTAATTGAGCCAGGCCCGGTCAGCACAGAGTTTTTTGACGTAGTAGACAAAGAAATCGATCACACGATCGTAGATCCCGAACATTCTCCCTACCGAGTTGCCTTTAAAAAGCTAGAAGATTTAGAAAAGCAAACCAGCAGCCGCGCTTGGACTTCGGAACAAGTAGCGATCGTCATTCTCAAAGCTATGACCGATCGCAATCCTCGCCCTCGCTATGTGGCGGCAACCAGTGGTGATTTTCTACTGTTCATGATGACCAAAGTTTTGCCCACCAGTCTGGTAGATAAGTTTTGGCAACGATTTTATGGCATTGATTTAGTCGCCAAAGACTGGCAAAGCCGAAAAAAGAGTGCGAAACTTGACCCCTGACCCCTTTTTAACATCGTGATGGACTTACTTGAATATCAGGCAAAAGAGCTTTTTCGTGAAATGGGGATTCCTGTTTTGCCGTCACAGCGCATCGATCGCCCCAGAGATCTCAAGGGCTTGGAGTTGCCTTACCCGATCGTGCTCAAGTCTCAAGTCTATATGGGCGGACGCGGACGAGTCGGCGGAGTCAGATTTGTCGAAAACACGATCGACGCGGTGGCGGCGGCTCAAACCATCTTCAATCTACCAATCATGGGGGAATATCCCAAGGCACTGCTGGCAGAAGCAAAATACGATGTTCAACAAGAACTCTATTTGGCGGTTGTTCTAAATCGATCCATTCGCCGCCCCGTATTACTGGGTTCTCTTAAAGGCGGGGTGGATGTGCAAACGGCGATCGATGAGATGCAACACGTCATCGTCGATCAAGAATTTTCGCCATTTTACGCCCGTCGCTTAATGCTGAAAATGGGGCTGAAAGGATCGCTGATCAACTCGGTCAGCGCGATCGTCGAAAAAATGTATCGGCTATTTCTAGACAACGATCTAGATCTAGTCGAGATTAACCCCTTAGGCGTTAGCCCAACTGGAGAAGTCATGGCACTCGATGGCAAAGTCACGGTAAACGACGATGCGCTTGCCCGTCACCCTGCCCTCGCAGCCTTAGAACCAAACGCATCGCTGCCCGTCGATCCGCTTCGTGCGCTTGATGAGTCTGTCCTACAACCTGCCTCCGATCGTTCTTTAGAAGTGACCTCTACGCTAGACCCCGATGGACAAGTTGGAATTCTCTGCAATGGCGCTGGGCTAACGATGGCGACGATGGATTTAGTCGGTCAGGCAGGAGGCAAACCCGCCAACTTTTTGAACATTGGCAGCGAAACTCACTACAATTGGCTACCTGAGACGCTATGTGAACGGTTGGAAACTGGGCTGGAAGCGATCGCCCAAAATAAACAGGTGAGAGTCGTGCTAATCAACCTAGTCACTGGAACGGTGCCTTGTGACCAAATTGCAGAGTCGATCGCGCAGTTCTTTCAACGCCAAAGCCGCAAAGTTCGGAGCATTAGCGAAGCTAGGGAGGAAGTTATGGTCAGTCGAGTGGTTCGCACTCCTCAACTGGTCGTTAGGTTAGTCGGCTCTCGTGTGATGGAGGCAAAAGAGCGGCTATCAACGACTCAGGCGCTGGTTGTTGATGATCTGGATATGGCGGTTTCAAAAGTTGTGAGCTTTACCAAACAAACCAAAAAGCCGACTTAACCAAACGTTAACTGTTTTTTAACTTACAGTCTCTCCCGTGTTTTCACGGAACTTATCCTCTAATTCTGAGTTGCGATTAGGGATTTGGCAAGATTTGCCATATTGTAGTTGACTCAGCAGAAATATAATTTTGTATCTCCTATGCTATTAATCACTATCACTGTCTCCGATGCTTTAGCAATTTGTGAGGATTCTTTTACTCAAACCCTTAGAAACTCTGGCACTTCAGCCCTGAGCGCTCAAATCTTCCTGTCTTGCGACTCCTTCGCAGAAAGTTTATAGTCCTTGCAGGTTGTCTCTTCTGCCCCAAAACCGTTAGTTTCATCTATCGATCGAGTTTCTCTTTGAGCAGCTACCTTTAAACTCCTATGATTTTTACCCCAGCTAGCAAAGTCATCGTGCAAGGCATCATGGAGCCGTTGGGGATAACCTGTGCGCCCCTAATGAAAGCGTATGGAACGCATGTGGTTGCTGGCATCAGCCCTGGGTTTGGAGGACAAATTCTCAAAGGCATTCCCGTCTTTGACATGTTAGAGCAAGCGATTCCGATCGTGGGCACGATCGATGCAGCCGTCATTTGCACTCCGCCTTACGCGGCACTAGATGCTGCTTTAGAAGCGATCGCCGCAGGCATTCGGCAAGTGATTTTGATTAGTCAGGGCATTCCGCCGCTCGACATGGTGCATCTGATTCGCAAAGCCGAAGCGACCGAAACGCTGCTCGTCGGGCCGAACAGTCCTGGAATTATTGTGCCGGGTCAGATTTTGCTAGGCATTCATCCACCCGATCTCTACACACCTGGCTCGGTGGGTCTGATCAGTCGCAGTGGCACCTTAACTTATGAAGTGGCATGGACGCTGACTCAGGCAGGGCTAGGACAATCGATCGGGATCAGCATTGGCGGAGACACGATCGTCGGTTCTTCGTTTCCGCAGTGGCTACAGATTCTCGAAGAAGACGATCGCACTGAGGTAATCGTTCTGGTGGGTGAGATTGGTGGAGATAGTGAAGAAGCGGCAGCCCACTATATTGCAGAAGCGATCGATAAACCTGTGATTGCCTACATTGCCGGACGTAGTGCCCCCAGAGGTAGACGCATGGGACACGCCGGAGCCATTATCGATTCACAAATTGCTGATTTTGGCCCAGACATTGGCACCGCAGATAGCAAAGTCAATGCTTTCAATCGCGCCAAGATTGCGGTTGCCGATCGCCCATCTGACATTCCTGCACTGGTAAACAAGCTGTTAAAAACACCCGCCCAACGATCGGCGGGGTAATCAAATTAAGGCAAAAGAAATCCGCCCAGAAATGCCGTGGAAACCGCCTGGGAAATGACTCACAGCTATTATCAAAACAGCGATAATAGGGATATAAGAGTCAAGAGAAAGCAAATGAGAATTCAATCGTCAGTGCTGGTACATCTGGGGTTTGGGAAGTATGTGCGCTCTGACCAAGTGACCGCTGTGGTGCCGATCGAAGAAGATCGCGGCCCCGGTCGTCGCACGTTTGTCCAGTTAGAAGGGCAACCTGACCCGATCGTTGCGTCACGGGCAGAAGACTCGATCGTGCGCGATTTAGTTCAAGAGCCGCGTGAGGTGACTCAATCTCGTCAGCAGCAAGAGATTTTGCGCGACTTGTTTAATGATTTGCAGCAGGTGAATAAATCGGTTCGCCGATTTTCTCGTGATGAGGGAGGGCTGGATCTCGATCGTTTAGAGCGTCGTATTCGCGAAGTCATCGAAGAATAGGTCATAATTTCTATAGGGGCGTTATAGGTAACGTTCATATAAATCAGAGCAACAGGTTTAAAACATTACCTGTTGCTCTGATTTGTAGTCTTAATCTAAGCCTGTGCTACGAACAGAGGTAGGAGCAAAACTTTATTGCAGCGATCGCTGAGTTTTTTGGTTTTGAGTTAAGTAGCGTAGTACACAACTCAAAGCTAACGCGTGAAGGTTTTGAGGGTTCTGTATAGTTTGCGGCTGATCTCCTGATAGGGTTTTTTCTCTGTAGCTTAGGCAATTATCCCCCAATTGCCTAACGTCAGGAGTATCGCCCCATGTTTGAGACTCATGAGGAGTGTCTTGCTTGTCTAGAGAAAATTCGCTGGAATGGAACGCCGATCTGTCCTTACTGCGGTTCAACCAAGGCAACAAAGTATAAAATTGAACATCGATACCGTTGTAATGGTTGCTTTACTTCGTATAGTGTGACAGTTGGTACTTTATTTCACAAGACACATTTAGATTTACGCAAATGGTTTCGAGCAATTTTATTACTCTGTAAGCTAGATCGAGAGATCAGTATTCGCAAGCTTGCCCAAGAAATTCAGGTCAACCGAGCAACCGCATCTCTGATTGTCGATCGAGTTCAAAATGCCCCCCTTGACCAAGTAGAAATTTTGAGAGAAATTGTTCATATCTTAGAAACACTAGATTGAGGTTCATAAGAAATGTCAGGAATGTCATGGTTAAAAATTTGTCTAGTTCCTCTTTTATGTTATGTTCCGGCTTTTGTGCTGGTGGGGTGGAGTTCTAACATCTTTAAGCCTGCTAGCACAGATAGTCAGTTGTTAAATTCAGCGAATTTAGAGAGCCGGGTTAGAGAAGAGGTAGGAAAGCAGATTGTTCTTCGGAAAACAACTTCTCAAGCGGAAATTCAAAGACAGATATCAGATGAGATTAAAAAAGAAATAGCGAACCAAGAAAACAAGATGAAAGGAGATTTATTTGAACAAATTTCTTTTCCTGTTGTGTTTGCGATCGCATCAATCTTTGCTGCATTTGCCGTAAAAGATATTCTTACGGAAATTCTAAAAGAGCCGGAGAAAGAAAAATTAAAGCTAGAGCTACAGCGCGAATTAGAAAATCAGATAGTTCCAAACGCTATCAAGAGTGAACGTTTTACCAAACGGCTACAAACAGTTGAGTCGCATACAAATTGGTTAGAACATGAGTTATTAAACATCGAGATAGCTCAAATAATTGATGAAGCTAAAATATATCCAGAATTTGCCTCGAAGGAAACAGAACAGAGAACTCTGTCAGCAATTGATAAACTTCTTGACAGATCAAATGTAACGTTAGACAGAGCTGAATTTAGACAAGAGGATCTAGAGAAACTAAGACAGTTTGAACATATGGTATTGAGAGCTAAAGTTAAAAGTCTTAAACTGAGCGAAACCTCAAAAGATTCTTTCCTTTTTAAAATTGATGAAAGATTCCAGCCAGCCGACAAAGAGAATACTGCGGAATTAATACCAGAGTCCATACACGATCGTCTGGAAGGAGTTTTTCACATGGAAATGAGCCTTCTGATAGCAACACTCAGTAAATTAGGGGAAAACGATTTGAGTAATGAGGTTGCCAACTATGCTTATACAGATCGTCCTCGTAGAATTAATGAAAGAAGAAGACAAGCTGAAGAACAGAGTAAGAAAAATCCTACTAAATTTGAGTAACAGCTTAAACTTATCCCTCATTGTTACTAAGTTCTTCACTAAGACTGCGGTAGTAAAATGCAAGCTTAGGAGATTCCATGCAAGAAGCACTACTCTCAAAGAATTTTATATATTTCTCAATCCAATTTGAATACAGCGTAGCTCTTTCCTGGGAAGCACAGAAGTCGCGTAAATATTCTTTAAAGAGAGGCACGTAATCTTCGATAAATTTATTTGTATCGTAAGCATGACTTTCATTTACGATAGCCACTAGTTCGTCTTTGCCAGCGTGACGCAACCTAGTTTCACTAGTGGGATTATTAAAGCAGAAACCCTCTCCTACTAATCCTACTATGAAAGTTTCAATGCTATGGTATTTGCTAAATATTTCGCTCACCTTCTTTCTTAACTGCTCCTCTTCCTGCACTTTAGTTCGTATAATACTGATCCCCCAACCAATAATTGCGTGATCCTCCAATGGAAGTTTTGCCTTCTGGCTTTCTAGTCTTTCTAAGAGTCTGTTCAATTGTTTCTCCGTCAAGTCTTCTATCTGAGTAAGCTGCTGCTGGAGTGCTTTGATTAACGATTGCTTAGTCATGAGAAGTTTCCTCGTTTCAAATACTACTTGTGATGCTTCCACATAGCTGTACCGCTAACTATGCCATTTGAGAAGCCAGTATTATTTTAGTACATATGAACCAAGTTTTGATGTTAAGTTATTTGCAACATTAAGGAGTAATCGTGTCCCCAATGTGCCCCTAGGAAGGCAATAGGGACGCGATCGCTATGTCACTCAAATATTTTATTCGAGCCTGTATTTAGTAATAGAGTTTTGAACTCTTGATGATAGCTTTTAGACTATTTCAGAATTTTCTCAATCAAAAAAGGGGAGACGATCGCACCCGATCTTCTCCCCTTTCTATTCAAATAATCAGAGACTAAACGGCGGCAAGCTCAGGAGAAGGGCGCTTGCTGTTGCGGATGTCTGCGATCGCTTTTGCATAGTCAGGTGCGTTAAAGACAGCAGACCCAGCCACGATCGCATTCGCACCCGCTTCGATCACTTGCCAGGTGTTGTTTGCCTTCAAGCCGCCATCAACCTCAATCCAAGGGTCAAGACCGCGCTTATCGCACATCTGACGCAGCTTACGGATTTTGGGCACCACCCCAGGAATAAAGCTCTGACCCCCAAAACCAGGGTTAACGCTCATGATCAGCACCAGATCGCACAGGTCAAGCACATACTCAATTAACTCTAAAGGACTGCCGGGATTCAAGACAACGCCCGCTTTTTTGCCCAATTCTTTGATTTGCCCCAAGGTGCGGTGCAGGTGAGGCGACGCATTGTGCTCAGCATGAACGTAGATGTGATCAGCGCCCGCTTTGGCAAAATCTTCGACATACCTCTCTGGCTCGACAATCATCAGGTGAACATCCAAAGGCTTTTGAGTCACCGGGCGAATTGCTTCGACAATCAACGGCCCGATCGTAATATTAGGGACAAAGCGACCATCCATCACGTCAACGTGAATCCAGTCGGCTCCGGCTGCATCAACGGCACGAATTTCGTCTCCAAGACGGCTAAAGTCGGCAGACAAAATCGATGGAGCAATGACGATCGACTTCTGGGATGGCGTTGTCATAGTGGCTTCTACTTTTTAGACTGCTTAAATTTGTGTCCAGTTTAACAAATTGTGAATATTTTCTCTCATCTTCTCAAGGAAACTTTGTAAAGCTTTGGTGATAAACTCTGAGCTTTTTGAGCGATCGAGCGAAAATAAGCGTGACAAATTGGGAGCGAAATGTTGTGCGGCGGATTCATCAATTAGGGTGGTTGGCGTGTGGAATCGCGACTTGGGCAGCATTAGCAGGCGGCGTTAAAAGCGCGTCTGTCGAAGAGTCTTCGATCGCCCAAGATGGCATCGATGCTTTAAAGCTGCAAAAGCCGCCTCATAACTTAACCGGACGCAAAATCGCGATCGGACAGCTTGAGATTGGGCGACCTCCCCAAAGTGGTTTAGATAAAGCGGCAAACACTAATCAAGTGGTGTCGATCGTGCGGGCATTTCTTCGCAATCAACCCGCTAAAAGCAACACTAATCTAGACACTCATGCGGCTCAAGTTGCGAGTATTTTGATTGGCAACAGCAAAGCAATTAAAGGCGTTGCGCCCAATGCTCGACTCTATTCTTCGGCGGCTGCCATTCCTCATAAGGGTGGACAGCCTGAAGAGTGTCTGTCTGCTCAATATCTGGCAATGCAGAATGGCGGCGATGTGCGGGCAATTAACTTCAGCTTTGGCGAAGCCCTTCAGCAAGACCCGCGACCGAGTGCCAAGCTAGATGGCAATGCGCTGTTGACGCGCTGCATTGACTGGTCAGCGCGGGTTCACAATGTTGTCTATGTGGTTGCAGGCAATCAGGGCAAAGGCGGCATTCCGATTCCGACTGACAACTTTAATGGCATGAATATTGCATTCACAACGCGATTAAATGGCGTGTATGCCAAAGTTGACTTTTCTAATATTGGCGATGTGGCTCCGCGTATTTTAAAGCGCAACAATGGCGTTGAGACAAACCTGGGAGGGCGACGTGGTATCTCACTCGCTGCGCCTGGAAATAAGGTTTCGGTCGCCAATCTAGAAGGCAAGCAAACGACCTCGATCGGCACCAGTTTTGCCGCACCCCACGTCACCGCAACGGTGGCATTATTGCAGGAGTTTGGCGATCGTCAACTGCGAACCAACTGTAAACGCGGTGCGGGCTGCAAATTGCCTTGGGGATTGGATGCCCGTCGCCATGAAGTGATGAAAGCCGTGATGATGAATTCGGCTGACAAAATCAAAGATAGCAGCAATGGTCAACTTCTAGGAATGACGCGCACGTTGTTGGAGAAAAATAATCAAAATTGGCTAGAGTCAGATGCTTATAAAAATCCTAAAGTGCCGCTTAATATTCAAATGGGTGCAGGACAGTTGAACGCATTTCGGGCATATCAGCAATTTAGCCCCGGTGAGTGGAAGCCTGAACAGCCCGTGCCAGCGATCGGGTGGGATTATGGAAAAGTCGGTGCAGGAAATGTCTCGTTTCAGGATTATGCGTTGGCAAACCCGTTGCAGCAGGGAAGTTATGTTGCATTAACGTTAGCGTGGGATCGATTAGTGGAGTTAAGCGATCGCAATCGCAACGGGCAGTTTGATGCAGGAGAAAAATTTAACGATCGCGGACTCAACAATCTCGATCTCTACCTAATGCGGGCAGAAGATAACGATATTCGCAAGAGCATTAGTTCATCGATCAGCGACTTGGATAGCGTGGAACATATTTTTCATCAAATTCCCACAACAGGACGCTATAAAATCCGAGTCCTATTCCGTCAGCGCGTCAATCAGCCGATTCAACCCTATGCGCTGGCATGGTGGACGGTTCCCGCGTCTCAAAAACTGTAACCAGCCTTACCGGAAATTCTGCATATACTACCGTAGCGAAAGATAGAGACAATATTTCGCAATGAGAACGACCTCGATGAGCAAACTTTTATTTACCCGGATTGGCATCGCCGTATTGGCAGCGATCGTCACCTTAACGTCGGTCAGTTGTTCAACTGCATCAAGCTCAAATCTAAATCCCAAGCCGATAGATCAAACTTCAACCACAAAGCCGAGCGCGGCTAAACCCAAAATCGTGGTTAATCCAAAACTCGTCGAGGCGAATACTCGTTTTAGCTTCAAGCTATTCTCCGAAATTCTCAAGCAAGATGGCAAAAAGAATGTCTTTGTGTCGCCTTCGAGTGTCGCGATCGCGCTCTCAATGGTTTACAACGGTGCCAAAGGCGAAACTCAGCAAGCGATCGCGAAAGCGTTAGAAATGCAGGGAATGAGCCTATCAGAGATCAATCAGGCAAATGCCAATCTCAAAACCAGTCTTGAAAGCAGCGACCCAAACGTGCAGTTGACGATCGCCAATTCGCTTTGGGCCAGAAAAGGCGTTGACTTCAAGCCAGAATTTATTCAACGCAATCAAACGTTTTACGCTGCCGAAGTCAAGTCTCTCGATTTTGCCGATCCTTCAGCGCCGAGTCAGATCAACGGCTGGGTGAAAAAAAATACCCAGGGCAAAATTAGCGAGATTGTCGATCGCATTGATGCCGAGCAGGTAATGTTTTTGATCAACGCCATCTACTTCAAAGGCAAGTGGATGAACGAATTTGATAAGAGTCAAACGACCGATCAGCCCTTCACTCTGGCAAACGGTCGTCCAAAACAACACCCGATGATGTCGCAAAAGGGCGATTATCGCTACTACGAAAATCAGCAGTTTCAAGCGGTCAGTCTCCCTTACGGCAAAGGGCGCACGAGTCTCTATGTCTTCTTGCCCAAGTCAAATTCTAGTCTTGCAGAGTTTCAGAAAACGCTGACGGCAGAAAATTGGCAAACCTGGATGAAAGCCTTTGGTAAACGGGAAGGCTCGATTCAACTGCCGCG
This sequence comes from Phormidesmis priestleyi ULC007, assembly GCF_003003695.1. NCBI lineage: Bacteria > Bacillati > Cyanobacteriota > Cyanophyceae > Leptolyngbyales > Leptolyngbyaceae > Phormidesmis > Phormidesmis priestleyi. The sequence goes on along the minus strand of NZ_PVWG01000044.1, from coordinate 11,264 downwards.
CTTTAAGATGGACTATGAAATCGAACTTAAAAAGTCCCTTTCAGCGTTGGGAATGGGAGTTGCATTTGATCCATCAAAGGCAGATTTTTCTAACTTAAGCACCACTTCAACGCGCATCGACGAAGTAAAACACAAAACCTTTGTCGAAGTGAATGAAGAAGGCACCGAAGCCGCCGCCGTTACCTCAGTCGGAATTCGAGCCACATCTGCTCAGGTGACTGTTGCCCCCTTCTCAATGACCGTCGATCGTCCCTTTTTCTGCGCGATTCGAGACAACAAAACAGGTGCAATTTTATTTATGGGTTCGATTAACGACCCGACTTAATTAAAATTGCTTATCCTTTCTCGATTTAACCAGGTATTCTAATAGCGGAGTGTTTTAAGTCAAACAGGTTAGAACCGTGGCACAGACTTCATCTCAGTGGCGAAATCTGGTCAGCCTTATTCAACGCGATCGTCGCCTCAAGCCGCTGGCTTTGCGTCGTTGGTCAGCATCGGGAGGCTGGCTGCTAGTGACCGGAGGCACGATCGGGCTACTGTTCTGGAATGGTCGCTTAGTGCTGGCAACGGGTGCCGGGGTTGCGGTGATGATGCTAGTTTACCTGATGCAAGATGGCAACTGGAAAGCCCCTTGGTCAGAGATGGAAAAATTTCTGCAAGGCTGGAATCAGACATTTCTCTTAGCGGCTGCAAGTGGGTGCGCGGCGACTTTTGGCATCTATTTAGCAGCGTCTTTATGGGCTGAAGTCAACAGTCCTTGGATCGCGACGGGAATGCTCTTACAGCAAACGACCACGATCGCAGCATTGGGACTTTTAATCTGGCAAATGGTGAACCGTCAGGAAAGTCGCCCCACAACTCGCTTGAACCAAATTTTGGACGATTTGACGAATAGCGATCCGCTCAAGCGATTGATTGCAGTGCGACGAATCACTAACGCGATCGAGCAACAGAGCGATCGCGTCCAAAAACGCCAGATGGCAGATTATCTGCGCGTGATGCTAAGTCGAGAAGAAGACACGATCGTCCGAGATGCTGTGCTTGAAGGATTGCAAGCACTTGACATTACTCGTAGCCTGACCGCCAGCAAGGTGGAGCCAATTGCAACTCCGATCGCGCTTCAGCATTCTAGGATCAAAGCTCGAAGACACGATACTGTCTAGTAGGCTGACGTTTACTTAAACAAAAAGGGCGCAGTCTATTGCGCCCTTATGAGAAGGTTCGATCGTACTTTCGTCAAACCTAATGCTTAATTAACGTGAATTTGACGACTTCGTTACCAGTCCATCGCGCCCCCTAAATCCCCCAAAACTGGGGGACTTCAAGTCAAAATTTCCGGTTCAAAGTCCCCCAGAATGGGGGATTTAGGGGGCAGAAGCCGCTCTTGACGAAGCGATAAATCTCATCGAATTCACGTTTAATTAGCTCTTAGTTTGCACTTCCTTAATTTGCACATCTTCAACTTTTGCGGCTGGCTCATCTGCGGTTAGTTTTTGAGGAGTAGACACATTTGCTGACGAGATATCGCTCCAATCAGTGTGAAAAACGCCCTCTTTGTCAGTTCGTAGATAGGTGTGAGCGCCAAAGTAATCGCGCTGTGCCTGAGTAAGATTTTGAGGGAGACGATCGCGCCGATAGCTATCAAAATAATCCAGCGAGGCACTAAACGCGGGAACCGCGATTCCCATTTTCGCCGCTTGAGCAATCACTTCTCGCCACGCTTCTTGCTTGTCCAGAATCGTTTGCTTAAATTCGGGTGCTAACAGCAGGTTTGGCAGATTGGGGGTTTCGTTGAAGGCATTCTTGATTTTGTCCAAAAATCTGGCACGAATGATGCAGCCACCTTTCCAGATACGAGAACATTCACTCAGGTTAAGGGCGTAGCCGTAAGTCTTAGATGCCGCGCTCAGCAACGCCATCCCCTGCGCGTAAGAGCACATCTTAGAGCAATAAAGGGCATCGCGCACCATCGCAATAAAGGCTTTTTTGTCTCCAGTAAACTGGGCACTTGGCCCTGTTAACACTTGAGACGCTTCCATCCGCTCGGTTTTGTAGGAAGACATAATTCGAGCGGTGATCGCGGCAATGATCGTCGGAATCGCGACCCCTTGTTCGAGCGAGTCAATGACTGTCCAGCGTCCGGTGCCTTTCTGTCCAGCAGCGTCTAAGATTAGCTCGACGATCGGCAACCCAGTATCTGGATCAATCCGCTTAAAGATGTCGGCGGTAATCTCGATCAGATAAGAATTGAGTTCATCAGTGGTGTTCCACTCGGTGAAGACTTCGTGTAGCTCTTCGTGATTTAAGCCAACGATATTTTTGAGCAGATCATAGGCTTCTGCAATCAACTGCATATCGCCATACTCAATGCCGTTGTGAACCATCTTCACATAGTGACCCGCCCCACCTGGGCCGATATAAGTCACACAAGCACCATCATCAACCTGAGCTGCGATTTTAGTCAAAATCGGTTCCAGATATTCGTAAGCTTTTTTAGTCCCTCCGGGCATTAAACTCGGACCGTTGAGCGCCCCTTCTTCACCGCCGCTCACGCCCATGCCAATGAACGTAAACTTTGCTTCTTCGAGGTGACGAGCGCGGCGGGCAGTGTCGCTAAACAGCGAGTTGCCCCCATCGATCATAATGTCGCCTTCGTCGAGAAGGGGGGTGAGTTGGTCGATCACGGCATCTACGGGGGCACCCGCTTTCACCATGATCAAGATTTTACGTGGACGCTCTAAAGACGCGACGAACTCTGCGATCGTATACGTTGCAACGACATTTTTCCCTTGTGCTCGTTGCTCCATGAATGCGTCAGTTTTTTCACGAGAGCGGTTGTAGACAGAAACGGGGAAACCATTCCGCTCAACGTTCAGCGCTAGGTTTTCGCCCATCACCGCAAGACCAATTACGCCAAAGCTTTGTGCCATAAGATTTCTGCTAACTCTACGTTCGCTGGGGCTAATGATTACCCCCAAGGTAGCTTGATCCCCTCGATCTAGCCTGGAAGATTAGATTAAGACTGTGAATTTGGGAGCGATCGAGTTGATGTCTGTAGAGATTTACCATAAGTTAGCGCGATCGTAATTTCGTCAATCCACTCATCTGTCACGTGGTTATATGAAGTTTCTGCGAAGCTCAGGCTTGTGAATGATTACTCTATTGCTATAGAGAACTCTACTCGATAAGATTTGGTGATCCCAGCTAGCCTGTCTTCAATCGACATGAAAACCGCAAAGCCTGTTCCGCAAGAGGTTGTCCAGCAAGTTGCCGACTACTTCAGTGTCTTGGGTGAGCCGATGCGCCTCCGAATTCTCAATCTGCTGCGAGACGGCGAGAAATGCGTTCAGGATTTGGTTGAAGTGACCGACACAAGTCAGGCAAATGTCTCAAAACATCTAAAGGTGATGTTGCAAGCGGGCATCTTAACCCGTCGCAGCAAAGGCACCCTGGCTTATTACAGCGTTGAAGACGATTTGATTTTTGATCTTTGCAATTTAGTCTGCGATCGGCTTGCCAGTCGAATTGAGGAACAAGCAAAATCCTTTCGGGCATTCAGTTTGACCAGCAAAAGATAAGACAGTCAGTAGAGAATCGTCTATTTTACTTGAGCCACGACCGTGCGGTGGCGAGGCGTGTTGCAAGTCACCGTAGGTTGAGCAAACCCCGACTCTACGATCGCGCCCTCAATATCGAACGAAAAGTAATCATCCATATACGGCTCAGTGCTCTTAAGCAGCGTCAGAATATAGGGCGGCATTTTCGCATAAATTTCTGACTTCGGATTCATATCCATAATCGCTAAGTGTCCACCGGGACGCAGTAACCGTTTCGCTTCTTGCAAAATCTCGATCGCAGCAGTTCTAGGCAACTCGTGAAACATCAAACAAGCAGACACCAAATCAAAAGAGCTAGACGGCAAGCGGGTTGACTCGGCGGCGGCATGAACCCAAATCGGAGGATTTTGACGCTTCTGCTGGGCTTGATAGTAGGCAACTGCTAGAAAATAGGGCGACAAATCGACTCCAGTAATCTTGGCGCTGGGAAACGTGTCTTGAAGCGCAAAGGTACTCATGCCAACGCTGCAACCCAGATCCACAATATCGTTTGGCGCGTTGGGTAACTCTTTCAAAATCGCGTGATAGCTTTGCCGCAGTCGAGCATCACCCTCTGCTCCAGCATCTTTCCAAATTCGGGCATGAACGGCGTAGGCAGCTACTTCGACTTCTGTGGCAGGCTCCCAGCCTAGATTGCCCTCGTTGTAAGCATGGAAGGGGCGCAAATAATAATCGGGATAGGCTAAATCGGGATAGTTGACCTGATTGAATTCGGCTGTCCAATCGCGCGATCGCAGCGTTTCGGCTTCTTGAACCCACTGCACTCCGATCGACTCTGCCCGCTTAATCATCATCTGACGCGCCTGATATTTTGCCAGATTAAACAATGGCTTGATCGCTAGAATGCGATTTACAACGCGAGATGCCAGACGAGGAGTGGTTTCAACAGCAGTCATAAGTCACCGTATCAAAACAGCATTTTATCAACCCACTCATTATCGCAAACGAACTGCACCGAGAACGATCGCAATCTTTTTTCGATCGCAAGACAAATGTCAAAATTGATGATACGAATGTTCTTAGAGATCTTTTGTTTAAATCACTAGACGACTGTACTAATATGTGATACAAATGTTCTAAAATCTTTCATCATTTGTACTAATTATGCTGGAACCTCTCACCGAAGCCCAAAGGCAACTCTACGACTGGCTAGCCGAATATATCTACCAACATCAACATTCTCCTTCAATTCGGCAGATGATGACAGCGATGAATCTTAAGTCACCAGCCCCCGTGCAGAGCCGTTTAGAACACTTGCGAAATAAAGGTTACATCGCCTGGTCAGAAGGACAAGCTCGCACCATTCGTCTGCTGCACCCCGAACCTAAAGGTGTGCCAATCTTGGGCGCGATCGCCGCAACCAGTCTGGTAGAAACTTTCTCTGATACCGAAGTTGAGCATCTCGATCTCTCCAGTCTGTTGATCAAACCTCAGCATTTTGCCTTAAAAGTGCGCGGACACAGCATGATTGATGCGCTAATCGATGATGGCGATGTTGTGATTATGCAGCCAGTGCCAGACCCGAAGACTTTAAAGAACAACGCGATCGTCGCCGCACGAGTCGAAGGAAAAACGACGCTGAAATATTTTCAGAGAAAAGGCAGCAAGGTGATTCTTCAACCCGGCAACCCCAATCGAGACCTTTATCCTGTCACCGAAGTTTCGGCAGCTCAAGTGGATGTGCAAGGCGTTTTGGTGGGAGTTTGGCGAGGTTATGGAACGTTGTAAAAGGACTATCTACCCGATTAAATAGCCTCTCAGTTAAAAAGATGATCCTGGCTGCGTGAGAAACTCAGCTTCTTCAGGCGTGGTAGCACGTCTGAGAATCTGATTGCGATGAGGGAACCGTCCAAACCTTTGAATAATGGCTTGATGGCGCAACGCAAAATCGTAAGTGTCACTCAGATCGGGATTATCGCTGAACTGGTGAAATAGCTTCACAGACTGACGTTGATGCTCCAGGTTTTCGCTGTGTTCCATTGGAAAGTAGAGAAACTGTCGCTGAACTGGAGGCAATTGTCGATCGAACCTCTGAGCAATAGCGTGTTGTACCACAGAGAGCGCTTTGGCATCGGTGGCAAACGATCGTGGCTGACCCCGAAACAGATTGCGTGGAAACTGATCGAGCAGCAGGGCAAGCCCTAAACAACCTTGGGGCGAGTCGAGCCATCGATCGAGTTGACCTGAGGCGGCTTGCTCATAGTCAGATTGGAACTGCTTCACCTGTTTGTCAAACGCCGCATCTTTGGTAAACCAAACCTTGCGAGACTTTAACTGAGCGACATCTTGCATATCGCCAAACCAAAAGTTCAAAATCTGATCGAGTTGAGTCATTACAGTTTAGAGATCAATCTGGACTCCTTTATTTTCGGAACTTTATCTGGCGTTGAGGAGGGCAATTCACATTCAGCAATGCCCTTTGTCTGTAAAAAGTTTCCCCACGATCGAGAGAGTTCTGACGTTAAAGAGCCAGAAACCTCTCTCGATCGTGGGGAAGTCAACAATATTCAGTTTTTCGCAACCTAGCTCTAAGACATACCCTGAATCAGGTAGTCAAAGTAAGGAGCGGCTTCTGCCCCGTCTTCGGTGCTCAACAGTGCTAGAGAAGCATCTTTAAGGCAGCGCATCGCCTCTGCCATGCCAGGAACAGGAACGTCCAGGGCGTTATACATCTCACGTGCGCCGATTAAACCAATCTTCTCGATCGGGTCTTTATCCCCGGCCAATACGCCATAGGTGACTAGGCGGAGATACCAACCATAGTCACGTAGACAGAGGGCGCGTTCACGGTTGCCGTAGGCGTTACCGCCGGGGGCGATAAAGTCGGGGCGCTTTTTCCAAAGATTTTTGCTAGCTTGCTCGACGATCTTCTTCTCGTTGGATGAGAGCGTTTCGACGATGCGAGTGCGCTGTACCCCGGTTTGAAAAAACTCTTTTATGCCTTTCAACTCGCCGCTCGTGGGATAACGGAGTTCGTCGTCGGCTTGAAGGATGACTTGGCTAACTACGCTCATATTTATTGCGGTATCTCAGAATTCATCTTGTAGTGTACCGAGTTTCGGGGTCGTAAAGGAAGACTATTTTCTCATTAGTCTTGACAAAACGTAATCTTTGACCTGAAGAGTGCGGGTTGAGGATGTCAAACTAATCTCATGTTCTGGGTTTTCTATCCCGATCTCCACTCGCCGAGGAGCCAACATGGTTACACTTCAACTGAAACAAATTCGAGTTTTGGCCGGGCAGCGAGTAGTGCTAGAAGATATTAATTGGCAAGAGTTTGAGGCGATTTTGGAAGAACTCGGTGATCGCCGCAACACGCGATTGGCTTACAGCAAAGGAACATTAGAAATTATGGCTCCATTGCCAGAGCATGAAGTCAGCAAAGAGATGATCGGAGATTTGGTAAAAATCTTGCTCGAAGAGTTGGATATGGATTGCGAATGTTTCGGCTCAACCACCTTTAAGCGACAAGAGATGCAGCAGGGGATCGAGCCAGATAACTGCTTTTACATCCAACACCCCGAACGGATGCGAGGAAAGTCAAGAATCGATTTGTCGATCGACCCACCACCCGATTTAGCGATCGAAATTGATGTCACGTCTAAAACCCAATTAGATGCTTATCAAGCGTTGGGTGTGCCGGAACTCTGGCGATATGAAGCTGGAAGCTTGAGAATCGATGTTCTTCAAGACAATCAATATGTTCAATCTGAAACTAGCCCGACGTTTCCAAACTTTTCGATCACAGAAGCGGTTTCTCGCTTTGTGCGACAAAGCAAATCAGAGGGAAGAAGCGCAGCACTAAAAGCATTTCGGAAGTGGGTCAGAGAGAAAATCGCTTCTCTACCGGACTCCTAACATTTTGTGAGTTTGCACACTGATTCGCCATTGTGGATGTCGCAACACATAATCAAAAATCAGATCACGACTTCCTTCTGTGTTCCACTCAGCTTGCAAATAGCAAATTACCGAGGCTACAACCTTTGCAGATTGCTGCTCTGCCCAAATCAAATCTTGAGAGTTTGCAACCACGATTTTGAGTTCACTCGCATGAGCATAAACGCTCTCTTGGGGCGGATTAGAGACTTTAGGGGAAAGCGTCACCCAATCAAATCGACCGCTAAATGGATGTGCGCCAGACGTTTCTAAATGCACTCGCAGACCTGCATCGTGAAGCGAGTGACTCAACTCCGTTAAATCGTGCATCAAAGGTTCGCCGCCTGTGATCACGACGATCGCCGGATTTGCTGCGATCGCATCTGCCACCAAGTCCACTATTTTTCGCTGTGGGTGTCGTCGCGGATTCCAAGACTCTTTTGTGTCGCAAAACCAGCAGCCCACATCACAGCCCCCCAATCGAATGAAGAATGCGTTTGTGCCCGTCCAAGCGCCCTCGCCTTGAACCGAGTGAAAGGTTTCGACAATCGGCAACGTGGTCTGATTTGTCGAGGCGCGATCGGTCAATTCAAAATCAATCATCCTCATACTCCGCCCATGAGTTTGGCGATTCTGACACTGCAACTTTGAGTTTGATGCCCTCCGGCAGGGTCTTCTTGGTTTTGTCGTAGATATACTGAGCAATCATCTCTGACGTTGATTCATAGCCTTCTGGCAACACTTCATTGAGATTGCAGTGATCGAGTCCGCCTTTAAGAACATCTCGTTTTGCCCATTTGAGCGTTCTAAAGTCTGCCACCATTGCTGCATGAGGACAATATTCTGAAGCATGAAGGCGATCGCTCGTCGCTTCTAACCGAACGGTATACGTGTGTCCGTGCAGTCGTCCACAGGGCCCATCATAGTCACGAATTGAGTGAGCGGCGTTAAACGTAAACTCGGTTGTGATCTTCCACTTGGGCATGGTCTTGTTCTCCTGTAAAACCTATCCTAAGTCTTCAAGAATAGGATTTTAGAGTGCTTTCTTAAATCCTAAAGATCCAAGTTATTTAATCGCTTGCAAGGGCGAGAACAAGACAGCGAAGACCACAATATCTAGACTCGCGCCGGGTCAGCAAACCGAATTTTGAGATAATCGTCCTCCATCTTTGCCCCCGCCGGGTTTAACGCCGCTAATGCTTGAGGTAACACTAAATTACGGCGATGATTTCCAATCCGCACGTTTAACTCGTCGCCCGTTTTGCTAAGTTCGATCTGGCTTTTTTCGATTCCAGGCAGATAAATCTCTAAGCTATATTGACCCTGATCTTGCACAACCCGCAGCGTCGTCTCTTTGTAGTAAACCTGGGCAGGATCTTCGTTGTTGGGGTAGAGCGTTTCTTTTAAGCGATCGAGCGCCTTTAACCCGCACATTTCTTCTGAATAGAGCGGCACTTCCTTCACAGGTAAAGGCGCAAAGTTATCGTGAATTTCTTGACGATATTGCGATTGACTTTCTTTCCAACGTTTAAAGAATGGATCAGTCACTGACTCAGGAATAATGCGATTTGCGATAATCAAATCTGTCGAAACATTGTACAAGCTCAAATAAGCATGGGCACGCAGCGACTCTTTAATCACCATCTTTTCAGGGTTGGTGACTAGTCGCACTGAAGTTTGCGTGTTATCGATCAACACTTTTTGCAACGCTTCGATTTGCTCATAAAACTCAAAGGGCGCATCCATCACCTCTTTGCTGGGCAGAGAAAAGCCAGCGATCGGTCTAAAAATCGGCTCCACCAAGGGGCGCAATGCCACCGAGATTCCTTGAAATGGCTTGTAAAACTTTCGCATATACCAGCCGCCAACTTCTGGCAGACTTAACAGCCGCAGTGCGGTTCCAGTTGGTGCAGAGTCGATGATCAACACATCAAAGGTGCCTTCGTCATAGTGGCGTTTCATCCGCACCAACCCAAAAATCTCATCCATACCAGGGAGAATAGCTAACTCTTCAGCTTGAATGCCATCTAGCCCCCGCGCTTGCAAGACCTGAGTAATATAGCGTTTGACTGCACCCCAGTTGCCTTCTAACTCCATCAGGGCATCTAACTCAGCACCCCACAGATTAGGGCGAACCAGCTTTGGCTCGTGACCTAGCTCTAGATCAAAACTGTCGGCTAGCGAGTGAGCCGGATCGGTGCTTAAGACAAGGGTTTGATAACCAAGCTCTGCACAACGAAGCCCAGTTGCGGCAGCTACAGAGGTTTTGCCAACGCCGCCTTTCCCTGTCATCAAAATTACACGCATGGTCGATCGAAGTCCTTGCCTGAGAATTGTTTACATTCTTTTACTTAACTTCATTCTCCCACAGGAACCCAGCTTTGTGGATCGCGCACCGTTAGCGGAAATGTTGTTTTAACACGTCTAAACGCGAACAGTGCCAATAATCGATGTGTGACACGATCAGATCATCCCCATTGACGGTTAGCTCACTCCATCCGCTAATCGAGATATGAGGCTTCCACGGTAGAGGCGTGTTCCAACTCAATGTCCAGTCTGTCCTGATCAAATTGCCATTGCGCTGAATTGTGTGGAGATCCATCTGGACGTTGAGAAACCAGGTTTTGATAAAGCCGATCATTTGCTGATAGCGATCTCGTCCCCGAAACTCATTCAACGGGTCTTTAAAGTAAACGTCTTCAGCGTAAAGACCATAGGTTTGATCGTCTGGAAAGCGCTGATAGTCATCTTGAAGAATTTGCAGAAGGTTCATAGAATCTACATTAAACGACTAAATCCACGTCAGAGAGAATTCCGTACTAGTGCTAGATTATACAAAGCATGTACTAAACTAAGACCATGCCTACTCGGTATTTCTATTCCGATTTACCTGTTTTGACTGACTTTGTACAAATCACTGACCATCATAATTTTGTGGCTGTTCCTGATGATTGGCTGATTGTGATTACCGATATCATCGGCTCGACTCGTGCCATTGAGCAGGGTCGCTATAAAGATGTCAATTTGTTGGGTGCTTGCTTGATCGTATCGGTTCTCAATTTAGAGTGTCGCTGGCAAGACATTCCAAGTCGCTATGGAGAAACGGTCAGTTTATTAGTGCTGGCAACGCACGACGAAGAGTATCGAGACCTAATCGAACAAATTCAACTGAATCTATGGAGCGGGCGATCGCCGCTCTTTATCTTTCAGCCCCAACACACTTCTTAAAGAAACTAAAGTCCGTACCCCGACCAACCATGGGTTCAGCAAACTCAAATATCTGATCAAAATTCAGTTTGAAAATCTGCTCGGCTGGATATTTATGAAATTTAAGCTCAACGTCGGCGGAACAGATTGGGGTAAATATCAAGACGTTGTAGCGGCTGCAACTGACTATTGCAAGTTTGATGATATGCTGCGAATGGTAATCGCTGGAGATGCCCTGCAACGAGAGAAGCTCACCGATTACTTAGAGCGGAAGTATCGATCAGGCAAGCTTGTCTATGGATTGCACGTCAGCGATCGAGCGTTGCTAAGCTGTTTAGTGTTCGATCTTAGCGGACGACAAGTACATTTTTTTGATGGTGCTGATGGAGGCTATGCACTTGCAGCTAAAGAAATGAAAGCCCGAACAATAAACCCATAATCACCTGCTGTAACCAAACCCACCATCCGTATAATCAAAAACAAAACTCCTCCTTTCAGCTAAGAAAGGAGGCTTTGTTCTTTTAATATTCAACCTGGCGATGAGCTATTTTTGCGGGAGGCTAC
>NZ_PVWG01000043.1:0-37341 GCF_003003695.1 Phormidesmis priestleyi ULC007 | reverse complement strand
GCGGGGGATGGAATCCCGGAGTCAATCGGGTGAGTACTCACTGGAGCGTTTTATATTTAATTGCGCCTAGCTACTTAAACGAAGCGTTAGGACGGCTACACAGCAACAAAGCGGGGGTCAAATTGTGTTGAAGCATTAAAAGTGCCCGTAGGGGTATGGCACTGCCGTGCCCCGTGCATCTAAACGTTTGCCGCCAGCAATCTTGACAAATCTGCATTCATTAATGCAATGTTAGGGTCGCGTTGAATCGCCTGATAATAGCGCTGCTCTGAAGTTGTGCCTTCTTCAGAGGGTTGAAGTAAGGTACGGGCTTGGCTCAAAAACTCATTGACTTGGGTGACGTTGATCGGCTCTTTTGCCGCCAAAGCTTCATCCACTTGAACAATAAACTGCGAGACAGGACGGAGCCAGCGAAACCATTCATCATCTAAAACGAGCCGAAACAACTCGCCCTGCCCGCGAATCTGCCCATGAATCTGCTCATAGGCTTCGCGTTCAGAATCAAGCAAGGCTTTGTGGAGACGCAGCAGCGACAGACGCACGGCTTTGAGATGTTGCAGCCTAGAGTCGAGTGAGGGATCGATCGCAGACATGAGGCAATCATAGTAAACACCTTCTCTATCCTGTCACATCGATCTATGAGTGGTCAAAATCGCTCACCTCAACGCTTGAATTTCTTCAATGCTTAACCCAGTTTTTTGACTAATGGTTTCAATATCCAACACATCAAGTAGCTGACGGGCAATGTCGATCGCTCTTTGTTTGGCTCCGATCGCTTCACCTTCCTGTCTGCCTTCCCGTCTGCCTTCTTGTCTGCCTTCTTGTCGAGCTTTGAGAATCGCGTTACGGCTGTCGTGAATAAAAATTTCTCGCTTCTCTAAGACCTCTAACTCTTTGCGAGTTAATTTACTTTGTTTAGCGACACTAAAGGCGTGATTAATGGCGGGAATCGACTCCAGGCTAGAGGGCACCTCTTCAAGCTGGTTGGCGCATTTGAGAAAATATAGCCACTTGTCGGTAATCGTTTCCAATTCATTTAGCGGTTTGTTGAATTTGGGTAGCTCAACAAACACAAGCTCGATATCCTCACTGTAGTCAGTCAAGTCATCTTGCTCTTTCAATTTGTAGCGAGAGATCACTTTAGGACTTTCAGAAAACATTTCAAAATCTGTAATCGTTAGTGCAATGACTGGATTAAGAAGTGTGTAATCGTCTCCGATATTTAACTGAATTGAGAATGCTTTCGCAGCGTTGTAGAGAACTCGCTTCTCGAATCCTAAAACGTTGAGTACCTGCATCTCGATAATGACCGTTTTGTTGCCGACGATCGTGGCTTTAACATCCAAATAAGAGTCTTTAATGCCTTTAATGCGGGGCGCTTGATAAGGGTCGAGAATCTCTAGATCTTCAATAATGGGTCTGGATTGATACAAAATTGCATTCAGAAAACTGATCAAGATATCTGTGCTCTGTTTTGAGCCAAAAATCTTCTTAAAGGCAAAGTCTGTTTTGGGATTGATGTAAACGCCCGACATCGCCATCACGCACTAGAGAATGCTTCTATCGTACCAATCGGACGGGAAACCCATCTCTTTTGACGGTTCTCTCGCAAGATGGCGATCGCGCCTTCACTTCTCTATCGGTAACTCCTACCCTTTTGTTACGGTTTGCCTCAGTGCCCTAAGCCGCTGCACCTTCTAAATTAGATTCATGCAGACAAGAGCGGTCAGGTTCAACCCTTCCGGAATCACCATCTCTCGTTAACTACTCTCTTAAAAGGAACTTTTCATGATGACTCTCGTTAATTGGCAACCTTGGCAAGAAATGGAAGCGATGCGTCGTCAGTTCGATCGCGTCTTTGAAGATCTGGCAACCACCAAGCGCGTCGAACCTACCTGGCAACCCGCCGCCGAACTCAAGAGCAACGAAACCGAATTTGTACTTCGCGTTCAGCTTCCCGGAATTGATGCGAAAGACCTCGACGTAAAAATCGGTCGCAGTGGCGTTTCTCTGTCTGGTGAACACAAAGTTGAAAACAAGACCGAAGAAAATGGCTTCTTCCGCTCTGAGTTTCGCTATGGCAAGTTTCAGCGCGTGATCTCGCTGCCGTCTCCCGTTCAAAACGATCAGGTCAATGCCGAATTCAAAGATGGCATTCTGACCTTGACTCTGCCCAAAGTGCAAGCCGTTCGCCCTTCGGTGGTGACGCTTAATCTGACTGGTTCGGATGGGTCTGCTGAATCAGAAGCAGCGACGATCGCCCCTGCTTCTGATACTTCTGAAACGGGCGATGCCTGGGCACAAAGCTAAGACAGACTGAGTTTTGAGGGCTGATTTGCATTCCTTCAGCCCTCAAAACTCTCTCAACCGTCCTCTTTAAGGTTCGGTAAATACCCCTTCATGGAATGGCGGAACCTGAACACTATATAAGGAGGGGATCAAATGCCGCGCAGTTGGCATTGAGTGTTATTACTCTCTCACGACCTGACTTGGAGGACGAACTTCGCTGGGCAAAGACCTACTCATGCAAAGGGTTTTACGAACCTGTTTGAGTCCTAGCTGCCCTCCTTTGCCGATTCTGGCTGACAACGCCAGTCCCCCCTTTAACCCCCTAAAAATTGCATTTATTGTTGGAGCGAAAGCACTCATATGGCAAAAGTTGTTGGAATTGACTTAGGTACTACAAACTCCTGTGTCGCTGTGATGGAAGGCGGCAAGCCGACCGTGATCCCAAACGCTGAAGGATTTCGGACGACTCCCTCAGTTGTTGCATTTGTGAAGAATGGCGATCGCCTCGTCGGTCAAATCGCCAAGCGTCAAGCGGTGATGAACTCAGAAAACACCTTCTACTCGGTGAAGCGGTTTATTGGTCGCAGGTTTGACGAAATCACGAACGAAGCCACTGAAGTCTCTTATAAAGTCTTAAATGTGGGCGGCAACGTTAAGCTAGACTGCCCTGCGGCAGGCAAGCAATATGCGCCCGAAGAAATCTCTGCCCAAGTTTTGCGGAAGCTGATCGACGATGCCAGTAAGTATCTCGGCGAAACGGTGACCCAAGCGGTGATCACAGTTCCGGCTTATTTTAATGACTCGCAGCGCCAAGCGACCAAAGATGCTGGGAAGATTGCTGGCGTGGAAGTTTTGCGGATCGTTAACGAACCGACGGCAGCCTCATTAGCGTATGGCTTAGAGAAAAAGAGCAATGAAACAATCATTGTGTTTGACTTAGGCGGCGGCACGTTTGATGTCTCGATTCTTGAAGTCGGCGATGGCGTGTTTGAAGTGTTGGCAACTTCTGGCGACACTCACTTAGGCGGTGACGACTTTGATAAAAAGATCGTCGATTATCTTGCGGGTGAGTTTCAGAGATCGGAAGGCATTGATCTCCGCAAAGATAAGCAAGCGTTACAGCGTCTGACCGAGGCGGCTGAGAAGGCAAAAATTGACCTTTCCAACCTGACTCAGGCTGATATCAACCTGCCGTTTATCACGGCGACTCAAGACGGCCCTAAGCACCTTGACACTACGCTGACTCGTCAGAAATTTGAAGAACTGTGCGCCGATCTCATCGATCGCTGTCGCGTTCCTGTTGAGGCGGCGCTTCGCGATTCTAAGCTCGACAAGAGCAAGATTGACGAAGTGGTGCTCGTGGGCGGCTCGACTCGCATTCCTGCGGTGCAGGCTGTTGTTAAGCGCGTCTTAGGCAAAGATCCCAACCAGACCGTTAACCCTGATGAAGTGGTGGCAATGGGTGCCGCGATTCAGGCAGGCATTCTGTCAGGTGAAGCGGGAGCCGAAGGACTCTTGCTGCTCGATGTGACTCCGCTGTCTCTCGGTGTTGAAACCTTGGGCGGTGTGATGACTAAGATTATTCCTCGCAACACCACCATCCCGACTAAGAAGTTTGAAGTCTTCTCAACGGCGGTCGATGGTCAAAGCAACGTGGAAATTCACGTCTTGCAAGGTGAGCGAGAAATGTCGAACGACAACAAGAGCCTCGGAACTTTCCGCTTAGATGGCATTCCTCCGGCTCCTCGTGGCGTTCCTCAAATCGAGGTTACTTTTGACATTGACGCGAACGGCATCTTGACCGTTGGCGCGAAAGATAAGGGCACTGGCAAAGAGCAGTCGATCAGCATCACCGGGGCTTCGACGTTGCCCAAAGACGACGTTGAGCGGATGGTGCGCGATGCCGAACAGAACGCCTCGACTGACAGAGAGCGTCGTGAGCGCATCGACCTGAAGAATCAGGCAGATTCTCTGGCTTACCAGGCTGAAAAGCAAATGAGCGAGTTGGGCGATAAAGTTCCGGCGGCTGATAAGACTAAGGTCGATGGGTTGGTCAAAGATCTGAGAGAGGCGATCGCCAGCGAAGACTTTGACAAGATCAAGACGATGACGACTGATCTGCAACAAGCGCTCTACGGCATCACTACCAACTTATATCAGCAAGCAGGTGGCGGTGCGGCTCCTGGGGATGATGGCACTCCTCCGCCGGGAACGGATGGCACGACTTCGGGCGGTGGCGACGATGTGATCGACGCTGACTTTACTGAATCGAAGTAATCGTGACGAGTAACGAGTTGCGAGACGGCTCGTTACCCGGTTCAAAACATATAGCTGGTAGCATTTCTAAATGAGAAGCTACCAGCTTTTTTTAACGTGAATTCGACGGCTTCGTTACAGTTTGTCGTGCCCCATAAATCCCCCAAGTTTGGGGGACTTCAAGCCAAAATTTCCGGTTCAAAGTCCCTCAGAATGGGGGATTTAGGGGGCTGAAGTGCTGAATAACGAAGTGAGAGAACTCATCGAACTGACGTTTTTTTAGGGAAGACTATTCGGATCAACGCCGATCGATCGTAAGTAGTCTTCTAACTGCTGCGATCGTTGGCGTTCCTGGTTTAACAAAGACTCTGCTTGCTCTGCTCGCTGGCGCTCTTGTTGGGCGGTTTGATCCATCTCGATCGAGGTCAAAAATCGCTGACCATCAGGGCGATAGATTACCAATTCTCCCTGACCCGTCTCAAAACGAATTCCTAAACGAGGGCTAATTTGCCCCTCTAATTGCCACAGTTTTGTGAGATGCACATTTTGCCGATGCCAGCCATCAAATCGAAACGTGTCGGGATCGTATAAATAATATTCTTCGATTCCATAGGTGTCATAAAACTCTAGCTTGCGCTCCATCTCCTCGGCGTTGTTGCTGGGAGAAAGAATCTCAAAAACCACCTGGGGAGGAATGTTTTCTTCTCGCCATTGACGATAAGAACCTCGCTTTCCTTTAGGTCTGCCAAACACAACCATCACATCAGGGGCTACGGGAGCAATAATGCGAGTTGGAACAGGATACCAAAGCAAGTCTCCTGCGATGAAGACAGTTTCGTCATTCGCAAACAGCACTTCTAAATTCTCTTTGATCATGACAATCCAACGGAACTGTTCAGTATTGTCCGCCATTGGTTTGCCGTCACTATCAGGGAGAGAGAGGTCAGCCTGTGAGAAGGTCGTCATCGGGTTATCTCTGCTTCTCGGCATCTCAATTCTAAATCAACATCAGGACTGAACGATCGCCATTTGCTGTAAGGGTTGCAGGATGTGAAATAAACCACAGAGCCAGTCAGGTACAATGATCTCCTATCCTGCGTCTGCGTTTGCGCCATGCACCCCAACTATCTCGAAAAAATTCTGACGGCTCGCGTCTATGATGTTGCCCAAGAAACGGCACTGGAGGTTGCTCCTAATCTATCTGCACGCCTCGGTAACAAAGTGCTGCTCAAGCGCGAAGATATGCAGTCTGTGTTTTCGTTTAAGCTGCGCGGTGCCTACAACAAAATGGCGCAACTGCCACCCGACGTTTTGGCGCTGGGCGTGATTGCTGCGTCTGCCGGAAACCACGCTCAAGGAGTTGCTCTCGGTGCTCGTCAACTAGGAACTACCGCGATCGTAGTCATGCCGATGACAACTCCTCAAGTCAAGGTAGATGCCGTAAAAGCGCGAGGTGGTGAGGTCGTTTTGCATGGCGATACTTATGATGATGCTTATGCTTATGCGCGGCAGTTAGAAGCTGAGAAAGGATTGACGTTTATCCATCCGTTTGATGATCCTGATGTGATTGCGGGGCAGGGCACGATCGCGATGGAGATTTTGCGTCAACATCAACAGCCGATCCATGCAATTTTTGTGGCCATTGGCGGTGGCGGATTGATTTCTGGAATTGCAGCTTATGTGAAGCGATTGCGTCCTGAAATTAAGATCATTGGCGTTGAGCCTGTTGATGCTGACGCGATGTTTCAATCGTTAAAAGCCGGACATCGCATCAAGTTACCCCGTGTTGGTTTATTTGCGGATGGCGTTGCTGTGAGTGAAGTTGGAAAAGAAACCTTTCGTTTGTGCCAAGAGTATGTCGATGAAGTGTTTTTAGTCGATACGGATGCGATTTGTGCCGCGATTAAAGATGTGTTTGAAGACACGCGATCGATTCTAGAACCTGCGGGAGCGTTGGCGATCGCGGGCGCAAAAGCCTATGTTGAGCGCGAACAGATTCAGGGACAAACGCTCGTTGCTATTGCCTGCGGTGCGAATATGAACTTCGATCGGCTGCGATTTGTGGCAGAACGGGCAGAATTTGGCGAACGTCGAGAAGCCATTTTTGCGGTGACGATTCCTGAAGAAAATGGCAGCTTAAAGAAGTTTTGTGAGTGCATTGGCAAACGCAGTTTAACCGAGTTTAACTACCGAATTGCTGATGACAAAGTAGCGCATATTTTTGTCGGTATTCAAATTCAAAATCGGGCAGATGCGGCTCAAATTGCGGCAACTTTTGAGGCAAATGGATTCAACACGATCGACCTAACCGACGACGAACTCACAAAACTGCATCTCAGACACATGGTGGGCGGACGATCGCCGCTTGCTCACAACGAGTTACTCTATCGTTTTGAGTTTCCTGAGCGTCCGGGGGCGCTAACCAAGTTTCTCGCCTGCATGAGTCCCGATTGGAATATCAGTCTTTTTCACTATCGAAATCATGGAGCCGACTACGGTCGCATTGTCGTCGGAATGCAGGTTCCACCCCACGAAATGGGCGACTGGCAAGCGTTTCTCGATACGATCGGCTATCGCTATTGGGATGAAAGTCAAAACACAGCCTATAAACTGTTTTTGGGATGAGTATTTCTATAATACTTCGGACAAAATTCGTGACTCAAAGGGAACGTGAAAATTATGAGAACAGCTCAAATCAGCGGCAGCAGACAAGCTCGAACTCAGCACTGGGATCTCTGTTTCGTCTGCTGCATTTGAATTGTTCGACGGCTGATGCTACTTCTAACGACGAAATCGTAACATAAGAATGCTTGTTAAAAACTGCTTGCAAAAATATTGTACCCAAACTATTATTGGGTACTTAGTTTTAGTTTCGCACTCGAACTCATGTCTAATCAATTTCTCTCTGTAAAAGAAACCTCCGAACTGCTTAGTTGCTCTGAACAATACGTTCGCAAGTTGCTCAGATATGGTGAGATTAGCGGAGAGCGAATTAGCAGTCGATGGATCGTTGCTTCAGAATCTGTTGATCAGTATCGTTGCAAGGATGACGATGCTAGTGTTGTCATCCTGGATCATGCAAGGCGATCGTTTAGTAAGCCGACGTTGAAAGCCCTGAGCTTTTTTTCTGGCTGTATGGGCTTAGACTTGGGTTTGGAAAAAGAGGGAATCAAAGTTCTTCTCGCCTGTGAAGTTGATTCAGCAGCCCGAAAGACAATAGAAGTGAATCGACCAGAGATGGCGTTAATTGGAGATATTAGAGACTATTCGTCCGCAGCAATCCGGGAGAAAGCTGGATTGAGTCAAACAGAAGAGATTGATGTCATCGTGGGTGGGCCTCCGTGTCAAGCATTTAGTAGTGCAGGCAAACGACAAGGATTCAATGATGAACGGGGAAATGTTTTCTTAACGTTCATTGATTTGATTACTGAACTCAGACCTAAATTCGCAGTGATTGAAAATGTTCGAGGATTATTATCGGCTCCATTACAGCACAGATCCCACGAAATGAGAGGAAAGGACTATCCATCTCTATCCAATGATGAACAAAGGGGAGGCGCGTTGTTGTTCATTACTCGGAGGCTGAAGGAAGCAGGTTACAGTTTCTCCTTCAATTTATATAATGCTGCCAATTTTGGGTCGCCTCAACAGCGAGAAAGAGTCGTGATTGCTTGCAGCCGAGATGGAGAAAAGCTTCCCTATCTGACACCGACTCATTCGGAGAAAGAGTTGTATGGACTTCCTCAGTGGAGAACCTTGAAAGAAGTGCTCAACAATCTGCCTGAAGATAATCATCATTTTGTCAAGTTTCCTGAGAAACGGCTGAAGTATTATCGACTTTTGAAACCTGGGCAGTATTGGCGAGATTTACCTGTAGATCTGCATCAAGAAGCACTTGGAGCTTCGTATTATGCGAGTGGTGGCAAAACAGGTTTTTATCGGAGGTTGGCTTGGGATAAACCCTCTCCAACATTGGTCACTCATCCAGCGATGCCTGCGACCGATTTAGCACATCCAGAGGTGGATAGACCGCTCAGTATTGAAGAGTATAAGCGCATCCAAGAATTTCCTGATGATTGGATGATCGCAGGCAGCTTACTTGATCAGTATCGGCAAGTTGGAAATGCTGTACCTTGTTCTTTAGGAAGAGCGATCGCCAGAATGTTATTGGCTCATCTAAATGGGGAGACACCAATCATTTACCCTGATTTTCTTTATTCGCGTTATCACAAAACTGATGACGTAAGTTGGATGCTTGAAATCCTTGGGCACCTCGAAGAATCATCAGGAGAGCAGCTCTCCTTAAATCTAGTCTAAAAGCTCAGATAACGCTTGCCAAGGGTTATTAGCCTCTACAGCCAGAGCATCTGGATTTCCTGCTAGAACTCGTTGCACAAATATCACAAAATTATCTTCAGAGAAACGATCTGTACCATATTTCTCGTTGAAATATGACCACCTATATAACCCAGTTCTAGCATCAACTCTGTACCATTTCTCAATGGGTTGATTAATCCTCACTCTAGAAGACGAGCTATTTTCCGAGTTGCTGCGATTCTTGACTTGCAAGAGAGAACCATTTATGTTGCAAAAATCAACGTGGCGAATCGATTCTCCCCAACAGCAAGACCAACCGTATTCAACCAATTGTTCTGCTAAAAACTCTTCGAGAAGTAATCCTTGAATATTTTCTGCTGACATTGCAAGTCTGTGAGCATACTTAATCCGATGAAGATGTTCTGATGTTAACCCTGTTAATCTAGCATTGATGATTGTATTAACAATTGGGTCGGCAACTGTTCCTAGAGGCTGTGAAATTCGCCTTGAAATCCGATTCTCGAAACTATCACTGTACTTTTTCAACCAAACTTGAGCCAAAATCTCAGGCGTGCTGCCTTTCAGGGTTGGAGACAGTCCTGGGTTCCTGTAGCAAGCAGTCAAAATCGTGCGATGAGCTTCCAGGAATTGCTGATGGAACGCGATTTGAAAGATCTGTAAAAAGTTCTCTTGAGAACTAGAGTTAGCAATGATGTCATCAAAGGTAACGGGCATGAATGGCTTCCTTTGTCTGGACGAGAAAAATACAAATGTCCAGATTGTATGTCAGAATACCTATTTTGAATCTCATTAAAATACATTCAACTGTCAAAATACAACCTTTGACGACCAATTTCTTGACAAAATCTCATGAAGATGGTTTGGCAGCAGAATACGTCTTTGATTATGGCAAAGCAAAGCCTAATCGATTTGCAGTACAAGAACGAAAAACGATCGTTGTAGTTTTGGATGAAGATGTTTCTCAGGTCTTCTCCACATCAGAAGCTGTCAACAAAGCTCTTAGAGCATTGATTGAAGCAATGCCTTGAATAGTCACTGAGGCAATTCTTAAATCACCGCAATGCAATCAATCTCGACGCGCACATCTTTTGGCAAACGTGACACCTCGACGCAGGCACGAGCGGGAGCCGTTGCCTCATCAAAATATTGGGCATAAACCGCATTCATCGCCGAAAAATCATTCATGTCTGCCAAAAAGACCGTGGTCTTCACAACATCTTGCAGCGTTGCCCCGGCAGCTTCGAGAATCGCTTTAAGACTGGTCAGCGATCGCTCAGTCTGAGCCGCAACATCGCCTTCACCGACGATCGCCCCCGTCGCCGGATCGAGGGCAATCTGTCCCGCGACAAAGATCATCTGACCAGACGCGACGATCGCTTGGTTATAGGGCCCAACCGGAGCCGGAGCCGCAGCGGTTTGAATGATGGTTCGAGTCATAAAAAATTATTTCTTTTTAGCAGTGGGGGGAACGAGTTCGGTGTTGACTTCGTTAACAGAGCGACGTTTGAGAGTGGTAGACTCCGATCGTGGCAGCAAATCAAACACGGTGCGAAACACATCATCGACTTGCTCATAAGCAACGTTGCCTTTGCCGTCAAACACCACTTTACCGGATTGATCAAATAACACCGTCTGCGGCACAAAGCCTTTGTAGTAATAGCCCGGTTCTGTCGGGTCATACTGCTCTTTAATCGGCAGAGAGTCTACGCGGATGGGCAGAAAATCAGCCGCTCGACCATAAAACGCCTGAAGCTGAGACACCACCGAAGAAAATTGCTTAGAGTCGCTGCTGTCGTCGGTGTAAAACACCATCAGAGCAGGCTTGCGTTTGTTAAACGAGTCTTCTAGCTTGACCTTTGGCGGCACCAGCGAACCGTTGCCCGCATAAAGCGCAAAGATTTCGCCATCATAGCGATCGTCCGTCAAGCCAGCCAGCGCAGAATTTCCAAGGGTCAAACCTGCGATCGTTATCACCAGCGATAAGACCAGCACTGAGATATTACGCCACCAAGCAGACCGAGAAAAAAAGTATGGGCGAAAAGACATAAGGTTCAGATGACAGATTCAAAACATCGCTACTCCTATTGTCCATCTTGACGGGAAGATGCTCAACTTAACTTTACGATTTGCACTGTTAGGGATCTGCATAAATGTGAAGCGATAAAGAGAAGACCCTCCTCGCGAAGCGGGGCGAAGCCCTCGCCAACCCTCATCCCCAAGGAGAAGGGAGCAAGATTCAAAGTCCCTCTCCCTAGTAGGGACGATTCATAGTCGATAGAGAAAATCTAGAAGTATTGAACTTCCGTTGAACGGCTGATCAGCCGTGAACGAGTTAATCAGGCTTACAGCTTTTCTCTCACGACCTTGAATTGACCCTGCCTCTCCCTAGGGAGAGGTATTTAGGGTGAGGGCAGTTTGCGGCATCTTACGTTTAATTAGGTCTGTCTACTTAGCAATGATTAAATTCAATCATTAGCATTGAAAATCAAGAATGCTGAGAAGACACGGACTTACTTTTCAGACATTCTCTAATCACTTTTGAACACCCATTAGTCTTATAAATCGTTGGCATTGACTTCTCTCTATTCATTAAACAAGCGTTGCTTAAACCATTACTAATATCAATTGATCTGCATCTATATTTATCTATTCACCATTAGAAGTTGATTAATAAATTTAGAAATGTAACGAAAATTGATTAAGAATATCAATCTTTTAATTCCTGAAACTTACTTCTAGCAAAGGGTTACGCGATAGCCAAAGATTTACTTATAGATTCTATTGGGTAATTCTTTGGTCATCCATAGAATTTCGCTTTACTTTCAGACAGTTGAACAGTAATCTTATTTTGAAGCGTTCAGTTAACTAAATTATAGGCAATGAACTGATTGGCACTGTCAATGCTAATCATTGCTTTGAATCAATGATTATTAAGGTCATTGATTTATCAATTTGAACGATATTTCTTAACCCTAATTTTCGACTCAATTTTCGATGGGATTTCCCTCTCGGAAATTGCTGTTCGCCCTTTTTTACCTTGTGAAACGCATTCACCAGGCACACGATCGCACTATCAAAAGGAGAGGATCATGACGGAGTTTTCACCCTTGTCTCGGCGCAAGTTTCTGGTAGCAGTCAGCGCAACGGCGGCAGGCTCTATTTTGCTCAAAGGCTGCTTAGGAAATCCTCCTGACACTGCGAGCAGCCCAGCATCTTCGCCAGGTGCCAGCCCCGTTGCGAGCGTGAAGGCCGGCGAAGAGCCAGAAGTGACGACAGCAAAATTGGGCTATCTTCCGATCGTCGAGTCAGCTCCTATCATCATCGCTAAAGAGAAAGGCTTTTTTGCTAAATATGGCATGGTCGATCTGAAGGTCGATAAGCAGGCAAACTGGGGCGCTGCCAGAGATAATGTCAAAATTGGCTCGGCGGGTGGCGGCATTGACGGCGGACAGTGGCAGATGCCTATGCCCTATCTGATTTCAGAAGGGTTGATTACTGACAATACAAAAATCCCTATGTATGTTCTCGCGCAGCTAAACACGCAGGGAAATGGGATTGCGATCGCCAACAAACACATCGGCAAAGGCATCGGATTAAAACTCAACGAACAAGTTGCTTTTTTTAACAACCTCAAGTCAGGCGGCGCTCGATTTAAAGCGGCTTACACGTTTCCTAGATCAAATCAAGATTTCTGGATTCGCTATTGGCTTGCCGCAGGCGGGATCGACCCAGACACAGAAGTGGAATTGCTCACGGTGCCTACCGCGCAAACGGTTGCAGACATGAAGCGCGGCGCGATGGATGCTTTTAGCACCGGAGATCCATGGCCTAATCGCATCGTGGCAGACAAAATAGGATTCGTCGCCGCCTTGACCGCAGAAATCTGGAAAGCACACCCCGAAGAATATTTGGCAATCCGAAAAGATTGGGTTGACAAACACCCAAAAGCAACACGAGCGATTCTCAAAGGAATCATGGAGGCACAACAGTGGTGTGACAATTTTGATAATCGGGCAGAGCTTGCCAAAATCCTGTCGAAGCGAGAATACTTCAACGTGCCAGAGAACGTTCTGTTAGAGCCGCTAATGGGTAAATATAATCTGGGCGAACGCACGATCGATGACAAGTCAATGGCTGTTCTTTATTGGAAAGACAGCAAGGGCAGTGTGTCTTATCCCTATAAGAGCCATGATCTCTGGTTCTTAACCGAAAGCGTGCGCTGGGGCTTTTTGCCCAAAGAAACATTAACCAACGCCAAGACGCTAATCGATCAAGTCAACCGCGAAGATATCTGGAAACAGGCGGCTCAAGAAATGGGCATTGCGGCGGCAGATATTCCCACCAGCACGTCTCGCGGCGTTGAAGAATTCTTCGACGGCATCAAGTTTGATCCGGCAAATCCTCAAGCTTATTTAGACAGCTTGAAGATTAAGAAAGTGTAGTCCGTCTGAAACCCTCAATGCGAATCCTTCTCACCCTTCATCGAACCCGAATTTAGGAGACAGTTCATGACCCTCGCTCAAAAACGCACCCCAACTACTTCTACCCGCAAGCCCGTTAACTCAAAGCTGATGCAGCGGCTGGATGACATCGTTTCGCCGCTGATTGCGCTGATTATTTTGCTCGCTATCTGGCAAGTCTTGGCTTCAATTCCGGGGTTAACGACGCTTCCGACCCCCGTGCGAGTTGTGCAAGAAACCTGGATGCCTCTGATTGCCTATCCCTTCTACAATAACGGCGGCACTGACAAAGGACTGTTTTGGCAGGTCATGTCTAGCTTGCAGCGAGTCGCGATCGGGTATTCTCTCGCCGCGATCGTTGGCATTAGTCTGGGCATTGTCGTCGGTATGAACCAGCGAGTGGCTAAATCCCTTGATCCGATTTTTCAAATTCTGCGAACGGTTCCGCCTTTGGCTTGGGTTCCGATCGCGCTTGCCGCTCTGCAACAAAACCAGCCTTCTGCCATATTTGTTATTTTCATCACTGCGCTCTGGCCCATTCTCATTAACACGGCTGTTGGCGTTAGACAGATTCCTGCTGATTACAACAACGTTGCACAAGTGTTGCAGCTTCCAAAATCAGAGTATTTCTTTAAGATTCTCTTTCCGGCTGCGCTGCCCTATATTTTTACCGGATTGCGGATCTCGATCGGGCTAGCCTGGTTAGCGATCATCGCCGCCGAAATCGTGATGTCTGGCATCGTCGGCATTGGCTTTTTTATCTGGAACGCTTACCAAAACAACCAAGTCAGCGAAATCATTTTGGCACTGGTTTACATCGGTTTGGTGGGCTGGCTACTCGACAAAATGATGGAGCGCCTTCAAATGCTAATTTTGCCGAGCGGCCAACGCTAGAACGATCGTAAGAGGGCCCGGTATGCCATGCCCCTACACCACCTTGCGCCCCTTTTGTATGGACATGGCACTGCCGTGCCCTCTCGCGAATCTGTCACATTTACAAATCGAATTGGTGTAACCTTGCCATGACTCATTTTGTTGCGGTTGAAAACGTTGAAAAAGTGTTTCCCCTTGCCGATGGCGATACCTACATCGCGCTCAAAGGGATTGATTTAGAGATCAAAAAAGGCGAATTTATTTCTCTCATTGGTCACTCTGGTTGCGGCAAATCGACCTTGCTCAACATGATTGCTGGGCTAGACTTGCCCACTGATGGAGTGGTGATGTTAGAAGACGAAGAAGTGCTCAAGCCGGGGCCCGATCGCATGGTCGTGTTTCAAAACTATTCGCTGCTGCCGTGGATGAGCGTTCGGCAAAACATCGAGCTGGCAGTTAAGAATGTTTTGGGACATCTGCCTGCTGCCGAACGCAGTGAAATTATCGAACATCACATCGACATGGTAGGGCTGCGCCACGCGGCAGATAAGCCACCTGATCAACTCTCTGGCGGCATGAAGCAGCGAGTCGCGATCGCCCGTGCCTTTGCCATCAAACCCAAACTTTTGCTGCTCGACGAGCCGTTTGGCGCACTCGATGCCCTGACTCGTGGCAACCTGCAAGAAAAGCTGATGGAAATCTGCGAAGAAAATCACGTCACTACTGTGATGGTGACGCACGATGTTGACGAGGCGATCTTGTTGTCCGATCGCGTCGTCATGCTCACCAACGGGCCCGAATCTAAAATCGGTCAGATTTTAGACATTGAGATTCCTCGACCTCGCAAGCGAATGGAGGTAATTAGTCATCCCAATTACTACAGCTATCGCAGCGAAATTATTTACTTTCTCAATCAGCAAAAGCAAATTAAAAAACTGCGTGCTAGAAAGACGGCCGCTGTAGCGCGTCACGGGTTAGAGAAAATCAATCTAGAGATTGGCTTTGTCCCTCTCGTGGCCTGTGCGCCGTTAGCGATCGCCCAAGAAAAAGGATTCTTTGCTCACCACGGCTTAGACGAAGTGCATCTGGTGCGCGAATCAAGCTGGCGCGGCATTCAGGATGGCATTGCAGGCGGCTATCTCGATGCGGCTCAGATGCCGTCGGGGATGCCCGTTTGGATGACCGTCGGCGGCATGGATGGCAAATCGATTCCGATCGTTAGTGCCCTCACACTCACTCGCAACGGGAATGCGATTACGCTTGATAAACGCTTTTATGATCAGGGCATTCACACGTTAGATGATCTGAAGCGAATGCTGTTAGACACGGCTGATAAACAGCATATCTTCGGTGTAGTGCATCCTGCGTCAATGCACAATTTATTGCTGCGCTATTGGCTGGCAGCAGGTGGAATTAATCCTGATAGTGACATCTCGATTACGACGTTGCCCCCGGCTCAAATGGTCGCTAACCTACAAGCAGGCAGCATTGATGGCTATTGTGTTGGCGAACCGTGGAATATTCGCGCGGCAGTTGAGGGAATTGGCTATACGATCGCCACTGATTTAGAGATCTGGAATGGTCATCCTGGCAAAGTTTTGGGAGTGCGAGAAGATTGGGCAAACGCCTATCCCAACACGCATGTGGCGCTCGTGAAAGCGCTGTTAGAAGCGTGTCGTTATTGCACCGATGAAGCCAATCATGATGAGATTCGCGAAATTCTTTCACGCGGCGAATATTTAAGCTGTGAATTGGACTTCATTCAACTCGGCGACCCTAATAATCGAACCTGCGATCTTCGCCCGTCGCCTAAAGAATATGCTCACCACCAGTTTTATGGGCAAGGGGTCAACCGTCCCAGTCGCACCGAGCATTTGTGGATGATGACGCAGATGGCGCGCTGGGGCGAAATTCCGTTTCCTCGCAACTGGGTCGAGATTTTAGAGCGAGTCAGCAAAGTTAATGTGTTTAGCATTGCTGCACGAGAGTTAGGGCTGTCAGATCTCACTTACAGTCGAGGCGCGATTCAACTATTTGATGGGGTCAACTTTAGTGCCGATGACCCGATCGAATATCTCAACAATCTCAAAATCAAACACGATATTTATATGGCAGAAGTTGCGATCGAGAAACCTCTGGCGCGATCGGCTTAATCGGAGGCGATGTGGCTGTAGGGGCAATCCCCCGTGCCTACCCCTGACGGAGGGCAACCACGGGGGGATTGCCCCTACCTAAATCATCCCGCTATTCAGCACGGCAATATGGAGGGCACGGCAATGTCATGCCCCTACATATTTTTCGTGGATACAAACGTTAACAGCAACGCAAATGGCAATGACTACAGCAATTCAAAATTTACAGGCTGCTGATTCTTCTGCTAATCAGACTCCCTTTCTGGTCGTCGATCGCGTCTCTAAGGTCTATCCTACTAAAGATGGCAGTTACACCGTTCTTAAAGACGTAAACCTCACCGTTCATCAAGGCGAATTTATTTGCGTCATTGGTCACTCTGGCTGCGGTAAATCAACGCTGCTGAATATGGTCAGTGGGTTTTCTCACCCGACTGAGGGGGAAGTACGACTGCAAGGCAAACCGATCATCAAACCGGGGCCCGATCGCATGGTGGTTTTTCAGGGATATGCCCTGTTGCCCTGGCTAAGTGTATTTGAGAATGTCTATTTGGGCGTGAATTCGGTGTATCCCGAAAAGTCTAAAGCTGAGAAAACGCGCATTGTCAAAGAACATCTGGCAATGGTCGGTCTGGCAGACTCAATGGAGAAAAAGCCACCGCAGATTTCGGGCGGCATGAAGCAGCGAGTAGCGATCGCACGGGCGTTAGCGATTCGCCCTGAAGTGCTGATCTTAGATGAACCCTTTGGCGCACTGGATGCCATCACCAAAGAAGAACTGCAAGAAGAACTCCTCAAAATCTGGAACGATCATCGCTGTACGGTTTTGATGATTACCCATGACATTGACGAAGCGTTATTTCTCGCCGATCGCTTAGTGATGATGACCAACGGCCCTGCGGCTGACATTGGCGAAGTGTTAGACATTCCGTTTCGTCGCCCCCGCGATCGGGCGCGGATCATGGAAGCCCCTGAATATTATAAGCTGCGGAACTACGCGTTAGATTTCCTCTATAACCGATTTGCCCACGACGACACCGAATAGTCGTCTTTGCAATGAGTGGGTTCGCGATGGCGTTGCTGATTGGGTCAGTCGGCAGCGCTTTTTTTAGGATCGTGGCTCATGGAAATGAAATTGCTGTAGGGGTCGCGCCCCCGTGCCTACCCCTGACGGAGGGCAACACGGGGGATTGCCCCTACAGCAATGCCCGAAATTACCTCACCCGCCTGGCTGTCGCATCTAATTGAGCGCGAACGGTTTGAGTGGCAATTCCATCGACTCGCAAACCTGCCTGTGTCTGAAACTGCCGCACTGAGGCTTGTGTCACGTCATCATAAAACGGAAAGATCGATAAATTATTTCGCAATACGGTTTTCAAATTATTTCTGAGATTTCTAACCACGATCGCCGCTTTCTCCTGAGTCGGTTGATCGGCTCTCCCAGTTTCTGACAAACCATATCGCTGCTGAAAGTCTCGAATCGCCCGAACAGCAGGCGCATCGTTAAGCGGTTTAGCCGGGTTCACGTCATAGCCTAACCCCAAAAGCACGGCTCGAAAATCAGTTTCGTTATAGAGCGTTCCGATCGGAACCGAACTTACGGGCGGAGCCGTTGGAGCAATCGGAGTCGTGGGTTGCCCCGGCAGCGGAATCGCATCGCTGATAATATCTTGCAGTCTTTGATAGGTTTCCAGTGTGGCAATCCCCGTTTCAGGCAACTTATTTTGGCGCTGAAATAACGCCACCGCATTTTTAGTTTGCGCTCCATAAAACTGGCTGCCAGGTAGCTGCGGGCTAGGCTGCATAGCGCGGTTGAGATTTGTCTGCAAGTCGCTCACCAAACTCGCTGCCTTATCTTGCGTTGGGGCATTTAGAGTGCCATCAACAGGCAACCGATATTGCGTCTGAAAATCTCGAATCGCTTGCTGAACTCTGACATCGATTAACGGAGTCCCTGGCGTGACGGGATACCCGAACCCAAACAGCACCGACACAAACTGGTCAGGCGTATAGTTTTGACTGCGAACTGCCCACGCTGACTGCCCCCCCGCAACCCAAGCAGCAATCACAAGCACAGTCGCGATCGCGCCATTCAATCGATTCAACATCTCACACTTCCCTTAAATCAACCTATAAGAGAATCTACTCGATTCTGGAGCGAATGCAATGCGTAAGTAGCGTTTGCAATTGTTTTTGTCGCTTTTCCCTCCACTCAGGGATTACTCAATGTATTCCACCGAATCAACGCCCTGAGTCCAATCATGACCTACAGTCTGAGAATCGCCGATCTGCCTATGAGCGAACGACCCCGCGAACGGTTGATGGCGCAAGGTTCCAAAATTCTCTCTACAGCAGAACTCATTGCCATCTTATTGGGCACCGGGCAGGGAGCCGGAAAGCTTTCGGCGGTCGGGCTAGGGCAATTTATGTTGCAGGAATTGAGCCAGCACCAGCGCGACCCACTCGGCGTTTTGCGAGAAGTCAGCATTCAAGAATTGACCAAAATTTCGGGGGTTGGCCCAGCGAAAGCAACCACGATTTTAGCCGCGATCGAGCTTGGCAAACGCGTCTATCAATCTCGACCGCCCGAAAAAACCATAATTGATGACCCCGCAGTGGCGGCGGCGGCGTTGAGCAACGATCTCATGTGGCAACCCCAAGAGCGCTTTGCAGTGCTGCTGCTCGACACCAAACACCGTTTAATTGGGACGCAGATCATTACGATCGGCACTGCCACAGAGACCCTCGCCCATCCTCGCGACATTTTTAGAGAAGTGATTCGTCAAGGGGCAACTCGTGTGATCGTTGCCCACAACCACCCATCTGGCAATGTCGAACCCAGCCCTGAAGACATTTCCCTGACTCGCCAACTCCTTGCAGGTGCCCAGTTTCTAGGAATTCCGTTACTAGACCACCTAATTCTAGGTAACGGAAATCATCTTAGTCTGCACCAAACCACCTCTTTGTGGGACGAACTGCCCCAGGAAGCTTAACTGAGATCTTTCACCTGTGGCATCTGGACGATGAGAACCCGTGGTTCATAGCATTGTGCCGCCCTGAACTGAAGAACTGGCGGGGACTCGCTTTTAGTCCGTTGAAACGGACTTGCTACCCTCAGCCCGAACTTCAGTTCAGGGCGGGTCAGCGGGCTGACTAAGAATGCTGCAAGATTTCAGCTAACTTTTAAAGTGATGGAGGGTTTCAGGGATCAAGCTGTTCCCTGAAACCTGGCTAAATTCCCAACAATTCGTCTAATTCATCTAGCGCGTCACACTCATTCGACGAATTCACCTGTCTAAAGGGCACGATCGTCTCTCCTCCGCCTCCAAAGTTGGTTCGACCGTATAAATAATCATCGGCATACTTGCGAAAAACGGCTTCGATCGCGGCTCTCGCATTCTTCAAGCCCCACTCTGAGGCAATCATTTCTGCCTTTTCTAACACGTCTTCGCTGAGTCTCACTTTGTTGTCATACATAGCTGCAATCCTTCATTAATGGGAAATAGACCGCGAACATTTGCAAACTGAGGTTCGGGCATGACCGCAAATAGCTTGCGACCTGCCAACCGCTCCGTAATCAGATGAGAGCTACCACCCGTCACCAAAAACCGCGTCACCCGCGCCATATATGGCGTGTATTGAGCTTTGATAGTCTGAAAGATGCCTTTAAACCACGGGTCGAGATAGTCATCGAGCCACAACGACCAAGACAACCCCGTATCCGCGTAATTGTGTCCAGTTTTAAACCCATCCATGACGATCGCGGGGTCAGCCGTCGTTCCCAAAAGATTTGATAATCGCTTATCAAAACTGATTGCGGTCGCCAGTTCATAAGCTCCGCCGCGATCCATGACGTTTTCGTCAATCACGTCACCTTCGGCATCCATCAAGCGAGTGATCCAGGTGCCACCGCCAATATCCACGACGATCGTATAGCCACTCTCTGCAATCAGCCCTAGCCGCTGCGCGTAGCGGTACGAACCCAAGCCTTCTCGCTCAATCTCAACTTGATCGACCGTCACCCGAAAGGGAATGCCGTTGCGCTTAAACTCGTGTACGCCCATCAGTTGCGATCGCAGAGACTCCTGACTTTTAGCAGGTTCGGGGGTTGAGACATGGAGTTGCAGGTGAAACTGGCAAAGATCTTCGGCGGCTCTGTCTGCTTCTAGACAGGCATAAAGATGCAGCCGTGCCAAGTCAACCTTATTTTCAACCACAGTTTGCTGCTGTCTGCGATATTTATAGGCCTGTGTGCCAAAGTGATAGCGGCTGCCGTCGGGCAACTCAATCAGAGGAGAACTATCGGAGTAGCGCACCGGATCTCGACCCTGCGGAACCTGAAATCGAATGGAGCGAATTGCCTTCGGAACCCCAGTCCCATCCCAAAACTTTAGATCATAATTTCCACCATCTAGCGCCAGCGATCGAGTTGGAGCAGAGCGAACGGGTGATTCCACTTCAGGAGAATCTGGTTGGGCGATCGTCGTTTCTTTTTTAGCTTTTACCTGTCTGGTTTCTACACTGGTCATTGGCTTCTCCTTTATACTGATGCGTGAAGGGCTGCGATTATATGTCCCCGATTGCGTTCAGATTCACCCAGTTAGTACACAGGTACTATAAAAGAATTGAGATGAAGTGTCAACTAATTAGTTTGAGACTCTCTCATGAAGAGCGCTGAGAGTCTTTTGCAGAACACGCGATTAGAAGTGATATAGTAATGAAAGTGTAGAAATAGCTTTTTTAGAAAAGTTTAATAGCTCACACATCCGGGCGATTAGCACAGTGGTAGCGCACTTCCTTCACACGGAAGGGGTCACTGGTTCAAATCCAGTATCGCCCATACGGTTCAAGAATGCAGTTCAAGTGTATCTTTCAGAGCTATTTGTCAGTTTTCTATAGCTCTTGTCAGGGAATAATTCGGAAGGGTTACCTCTCGGATGCTTCGGGCTATTTCCCAAGATTTTGAGGCTATTCTCACTGATAAAAAACTAGTTCTTTAAGGCTCTTGTTAAAGAATAAACAGCAAAGACCGGGTCTCTACACCTATCAGCTAAACCTTGAAGGAGGTAAATCGCCTCTCAAATTCTCTGCATGCGAAGGAAGTGCGCCTTTCTATCCACCATTATTGATACCAGGGTATTCGAGAATTTTGAACGGAGAACGAATGGCTTATTTGACTCGTATAGTCTGTACTCTTAGATAGCTTCAACGCATACTTCAAGAATGAGCTATTTGTCCTAGCTAGGCAGCTTCAGCGTGCAGACAAATTCCACATTAGAGGGACGTGGGTAGGGATAATTGAGACCTGCTCGTTGACTTCTCGTTTTCTTGAGATCTGTCTGCTGATCCTCCGTTAGCTCTTCTCCACCTTGCTGTTTCGCCTTATAATTTGCGAGTTTTTGCGAACCTTCGCAATTTCCTCCGCTCTAGGTTCGGCTCCCTTAGCAGATAAGCGCTTGTGGTCTACTGTACATTTTAAGTAAGGCTGAAGTTTAGAAATCCCGTTCTCTGTGGATTGCCGCCAGATTAAAGCAGCAGATCGAAATGCGAATAAGGTAATCGGATATTTATTCTTATCTGAACTGTACGTTTGCCAATCGTTCAAAAAAACTTGAAAGGTTTGAAGTTGACGGCGATCGCAGCACACCTCAAAAATGTATTCTTTTCGTAGCAACACTCCGGACAGTTTTAGGCGGCGATAGTGCCGTAATCACAAAGGGTTGAGTAGTTGGGATGAGATTTAATCACACTCGGCTCCAAGTCTAGTTGACAATAAATCGTTCGAGTAGATGGTGATTGAGGGCCCGGCGTTTGACGCTTGCCATCGAGAACACCAATGGGTCTTGACCCTGGTGCTGGTGCTGCACGTCGAGCTTCGCCAAATTGAGGGCGGTAAAACTGGTATTGAAATGAACCACTATGCACTTTCAGTGCATAGGTTCCTCAAGGGCTGAAAGCCCAAGTTAACTCATTCGAGTAAGAAAGTGTCGTGATCCTGATTGGACGGGTGCCGATGATGCTCTAAGATACTCCTGTACCAGTTCCTCCATTAAATTTCCCGTACTTGATGCCCCATACCCAATTGCCCAAAAGTGCTTCCCCCAACATCGCTTCTGCAACTCTGGATACTCTTGTTGCAATAACCGTGACCTTCGCCCTTTAATCCGCCGGATTAGATCACTAATACTCTTAGAGGGGGGATACTCTATATGCATATGCACATGATCCTTGCTCACGACCCCTTTCAGGATCTTCACGTCTTCCGCATCACAAATCTGCATAATCAGTTCTCGGCACCGTTTCTGGATCTCCCCTTTGAGCACCGGATATCGATTCTTTGTCACCCACACCAGATCTACCGTTAACCGAGTTACGGTATGACTGCCTCGTCGCTGTTCTGTCATGATGGTTTTTCTCAAACCTACCATGTCACCCCGCTCAAGCCGTCGGGAACTGAGCAGCAACTAAAGTCTCCCACTAAAGTGGGTAGTTTCAACTAGCGTACTGGGACAATGAACTGTTTAAGAAGTGGCAACGATCGCGCTATTCCCTATCTCTAGGGGAATTCGTGAACCTGACTATCTTTCTAGAACGTGAATGGAAGCAGATCGTAGAGGCTAGAAAATACGTGCAACTGGATCTATGGGGAGGTGCAAATGAGTAGAACCTCTGATTGGGTGCCAACGGGCGTAGTTTGTAAAGCATTGGGATTCGGTGACGAGCCTCTCTGGAAACTTCGTCGTGAAGGACTCCTGAAAGAAAATATTTACTGGAGAAACATCGCCCGTCCACAAGCTGCTAGACCGACCTACCGATGGCACCTTAAACGCTGCGAGCAGGCTCTAGAGATTTCTCCTGAGATGAGATAGGGAGCAAGGGGCGATCGCTCCTCAGCATCAGACGTTGCTGAGACGGCTTCTCTATCTGAGTCTGGTTTAGGGGGAAAAGTTGCTCTGAGGTGAAGCCGATTTCCTCTTGCCTTGATGCTGACACCTACGTTTGATGCTTTCAGCCGCCCGTTAGCCTGTGCCAATCTTCCTTCAATCATTTGCCTAAAATGTGACTAAAAAGTAGAGGGTATTGAAGGGTGTTACAGGGTGTCTCAAAACAGCAAAATTCCCGTAACCCCTACTAAATGGGCGTTACGGGATATTCTATTTTATCTAGAAAATGGCTCAAGCGGGATTTGAACCTGCGACCTTGGGCTTATGAGTCCCCTGCTCTAACCACTGAGCTACTGAGCCAAACTTTTTATCGTATTTAATAGAGTACCACAAATGCAGGCTAGAAATCTACATTGATTTCTAGCGGACAAAAATGAGGAGCCATAAAGCTCCTCACAAAAGATAACAAACAGAGGAAATTATCCTCGGAACTGCGGCAGATGAGCAACTGGGTTGACGGCACCCCGGCCTGGGAGGTGAACTTCAAAGTGAGAGTGAGGACCCGTGCTATAGCCTGTGCTCCCCATCTCAGCGATCTGCTGACCTTGAGCAACGGCTTGACCTACCTTTACCAGAATGCGGCTGTTGTGACCATAAAGGGTCACACTTCCGTCAGCATGTTGCACTTCAACCAGGTTGCCGTAGCCGCCATCATTCCATCCTGCAGTGATGACTTTACCAGGGGCTGCAGAAACAACAGGTGTTCCAACCGGAGCCGCGATATCGATTCCTTTGTGCATTCGTCCCCAGCGCCAGCCGTAACCTGATGTCAGCATTCCTTTTGCAGGCCAGATATAGCCATTAAACTTGCCATTATTGCTTGGCAAATATGCGTCTGGTTTGCCCAA
This sequence comes from Phormidesmis priestleyi ULC007, assembly GCF_003003695.1. NCBI lineage: Bacteria > Bacillati > Cyanobacteriota > Cyanophyceae > Leptolyngbyales > Leptolyngbyaceae > Phormidesmis > Phormidesmis priestleyi. Next base: position 13,204 of record NZ_PVWG01000043.1, on the reverse strand, counting down.
AGGGGGCAGACCAGGCGAAACCATTTTGCCCACCGAGGAGCGCACTAGAGGGGCATAGGTTTCTGACCCGGCGGGAGCTATTGCGACAAGTTGAGGCTTGGGCTTAGGGGCATCTGCAACAAGGGCATCCAGCTTAGTTTGAGAGCCAGATGCAGTTTTGCGAGCGCTTTGCAAGCTCCGAAGCTCTGCCTGTAGACTTTCTAAGTTGCGGCTTGGCTTAAACTCTGGGTTGACGCGACGTGCGTTTCTCAAAGACAGCGAAGCAGGAACCGGAGCCTGAGCACGAGCGGGCGTTTGATGTCTAGCCCGAAAACTGACTGGTTTCGACTGGTATTTCTCACGCAGTTTGACAATTTCAGAAACCAGGCTGCTCACGTATTGCTGACTATCATCTTGACGATCGTTCACAGGTGCTTGGCTACCCGTGAAAGAAGACCGCCCCCGCGATCGAGCAGGGTTTAGCGCAAACTGAGAAGCATCCCCGCCAATTCCTAAGGGAATGTCAGCTTGATTAGTGGGTAGAGCCACAGGCGCTGGGCTATTCGCGATCGTCAGGCTGGGCACCGTCGGTAGCGACGCTGAAGCAGCCTTTTTCTCAAGAGGCAGAGATGCTGCCTGCACCGGGGCCGCAGATTGGGGAGCCAAGGCAGATTGGGCTTGAGGAACCTTGATAGACTGGTTGACCTCAAGCAGATTGGGGTTCGTCAGTTGGTTGATTTTAGCTAGCTCTGAGTAGGAGATGCCGTGAGTTTGAGCGATCGCGGTCAGAGTATCTCCTGGGCTGACCTGATAGCTCACTAACCCGACTGCTTCAGGCTTCTGAAGGTCGGCTTGAGCGGGCTTTGATGCGTTCTTAGACTCCTCAGACTTCAACTCCGCCAGACTTAGCTTCAAGCGATCCCGTTGTTGCTTCAGGTTTGCCACTGCAACATCTTGACGAGACTTGAGCAATTGTTGAGCCTCTTGGGGAGCATAAGCCTTTGGCTCACTGGAAGCGACGATGGCAACAGGCTCGGCTGGCGAAATCGCGACCTCACCACTCGATTCTGATTTAGCGATTTCTTGGCTGGCAGGAAATTGAGCAGATTGCCCCTCTCCAGGAACTTCCAAAACCTGCCCCACGTATAGCACAGCGTTAGAGCGCAGTTTGTTTGCGATCGCAAGCCGATTGATGTCAACCTTGTAAAACTTGGCGATCTTCCAGAGCGTCTGACCCTCTTGAACCGTATGCTCAACGGTTGGAATGGTCGAGACAGTCGTTGCAGTGGGAACTTCGGGTGCAGTGGAAATCACTGCAACATCGGGTGAGTTAGAAACGGTTGGAAGAATAGGCTCTGTGGCTACAGGCTCGGCGGCGACTGCGGCATCACCTTGCTGCGGAGCGAGTAGGCTATAAGCACCCATTGAGATGGCAGCAAGCCCAATCATAGCGGCGGAAGTGCGAACCCGGCGGTTTGCATCAGGGAGCGTTTGCTTAGGCTGTTCGGTCAAGGCACCATCGTCGGTGACAGAGAACGGAACAGGATTTGATTCTTGTTGCGGGAATGCTCGTTTCAAAAAACGACCTCCTAAATGACCAGCGTTTAACTGTCCTTGAGCCATTGAATTCACCATTTGTCAGTGATCATTGCTGCTCCGAAAAGCGATCGAGATCACATTCGGTAAATACACTTAGGCAAGATTACCCTGCTTTTTCGATTTAGACAAGTTCACATCATTCAACAAAATTAAACGATCGAGTTGCCTTAAACCGATAACAGATTCTCTTAGCCAATGTCAACTTATCGTGACAGGGAACTGGCAGTCGTCCGACATGGACAAATCCAAACAGGAGTTTAACCTACTCTGCGAAGATTGCAACATCAGAGCAGAGATGACTCGCCAAAAATTCATGTTTAGTCGAGACGCATGAGAATCTGCTCAAAAATGCCTAAACCAATCACAAATTCCTCATCAAGTCAGCATTTATCAGCATGCAATGACCTGAAGTTAGGGCAAAGGTGGCTCAACCATCAACCGTAGAATCATGTAGGCGAGACCAACTTTGAGTGGGAAAGACGAACCTGGCATAAGCTCACGCAATCTCTCTAGAGTGCTTTCCTGTAGGGTTACGAGTCGTCAAGCAGGTAAACCATTTAAGGTCAAAGGCTAAGTTACAGCCCTATTTAGAAGGTTTTTATATTCATATACAAATTTCTTATTGAACCGTTGCAATTCAGTATTCTAGATAACTTATCTAAAGACCTACGGTTATGTTAAGGAAGCGCTTTCTGAGCGAACTATCTTTCAAGGCGAACAGGTGTCATTTCTCCAACACGGCTTTGCCAATAAATAGATACATATATATAGATGCAGTGCTGCTATATATATGCAGTGCTGCTGCCTTTAAGGAAGCTATAAGTCTTTTAGAGTAAAGGCTTAAGCCCTTTTTTCACCCTCCTCATCGAGAAGCCCATCAGCCCTCTTTTCCTACTCTAAATAGCCTAACTGGCGGCGGGCTTCAAACAAACCAACAGCGGCACTGACAGAGAGATTTAAGCTGCGGACGTTAGGCTGATTCATGGGAATGCGAACCACGGTAGAACACAGAGATAACACATCAGGCGGAAGCCCCTGAGTCTCGCTGCCAAATAATAGCCAATCTCCGTCAGCATACTGAAACTGAATATAGCTACAGCTTCCTGAAGTGCTGAAGCCCACCCATCGCCCACCTTGCTGTTGGTGAAATGTCTGAAAGTCTTGCAGAGAGGGATGGTAATGCAGGTTGACATAGGGCCAATAGTCTAGCCCAGCGCGTTTAAGATAGCGATCGCTAATCTCAAACCCTAATGGCCCGACGAGATGCAATTCGGTGCCAGTAGCCGCGCAGGTACGAGCGATGTTGCCCGTATTGGGCGGGATTTGAGGATAAACAAGAACAACTCGGAGCATAGCGGGCAAGATATTTTTGCGTTCAGTAGAAGCTAGATCAGAAAATTAGCGAAACCGCACGAATCATATCTTTTCTTAATCAGCGAGAAAACTGATCTGAATGATTAGATATTTTCATATATGAACGGCATCAGCCTCCAGATAGATTAAAACTGCAATTTTGTGAGAACTCCTTGATTTTACGCAGGATAAAGCCATAGCAGACGCTTCTGCTAATCCGGCCTTTACGTAGGACAATCAATCAGATGGCTGAGTGAGTCCCATTTGATTGACGCGACAGATTTGCAGGAGGACACGGCAGTGCCATGTCCGTGCAGAAAGGGAGCGGCTAAAAATTGATGATCCCGTCAAGACAATCAAGGGTCAGTTGCCAACCTAGAGACAACTGACCCCTGATAAAATGCTCACTCGTGAGGTTTAGCGAAACATGCTGCTGACTGACGTATCTTCATGAATCCGCCAAATGGTTTCGCCTAATAGATTGGCCACCGAGAGAACGGTGAGTTGGGGAAAGCGGTCTGCTTCGGCAACCGGGATCGTGTTTGTCACGATGACTTCTTCAAGGCAACCGCTTGAGAGCCGCTCGATCGCAGGCGGAGAAAACACCGCATGAGTTGCACAGGCGTAGACTTGCCGCGCTCCTTGCTGGCGCAAAATTTTAGCAGCCTCCGTAATCGTGCCCGCCGTGTCGATCATGTCATCGACTAACACGGCAGTTTTGCCGCGCACGTCTCCAATCACATTCATCACTTCTGCAACGTTGTGTGCCTGACGACGCTTATCAATAATTGCCAGAGGCGCGTCATTTAGTTTTTTGGCAAAGGCTCTGGCACGGGCAACCCCACCCACATCGGGCGACACCACCACAATGTCAGGAAGCTGTTTATTGGCTAGATAGTTGATCAAGATGGGTGAACCGTAGACATGATCGAGCGGAATATCAAAATAACCCTGAATTTGAGCAGCGTGCAGATCCATCGCCAGAATGCGACTTGCACCCGCCTGGGTGATCAGGTTAGCCGCCAATTTTGCCGTAATCGATTCACGACCTGCGGTTTTACGATCGGCTCTCGCATAGCCATAATAAGGAATCACTGCCGTAATCTGCCGCGCCGAAGCCCGCCGACAGGCATCGACCATGATCATTAATTCCATCAGATGGTCGTTGACTGGGCGACAAGTCGGCTGAATCAAGTAGACATCGCAGCCTCGAATCGATTCTTGAAGCTGAATATAAAGCTCCCCATCCGCAAACCGTTTTCGCACCATGGGTCCCAAATCCATTCCCAGGTAGCGGGCAACTTCTTGCGAAAGGGCAACATTCGCCGAGCCAGAAAGTAGTCGGAGACGATTATTGTCAGGAACTGCTGGAAAAGCAGCAGGAGCAGTTAACGTTGCAGAACGGATCACACTAAGCCCTCGAACGCGCGTTCATCGCAATCTTATCATTGAGGCTTAGAAACGTCCTCCTGAATCTTGACAATCTACAGTTTTTATTAATGGCAATAAAACTTGAAATAACTTTTGACAAAGACTGAGTCTTTTGTGGAGCCATCGTTCTAGTCGCAGCAATCATCATCTGACAGATGAATAGAGTCATTAGCAGAGCGGCTAATCAGTTTCACAATTAATGAGCCAAACTGAATTTAATATCTTCTACGATCGTTAAACCCAGTCATCAACTGCGACCAAGATTTGTGATGCTTCAAAGAAAAATCTTGGCGAGGACTTTAAGAGAAAACAAATTGATTTTAGTCAACGAATACGCTTCTAAGAATCAGGTATTTAGAAGCCAACAATTAGCCAGTTTGCCGATCGTTAAAGATCACCTATCGATCGTTAGCGCCCAAAAAATCGGCTACTCTGCTAACTTCGTTTGAGTTATCTTGAGATCCCCAAGAAAAAGGAAATATCTCGTATGAGCCTGAAAGACACGATCACTGGAGGCATTCAAGCGGCAATGAAGTCTAAAGATAAAGTGCGGCTAGAAACGTTGCGAAGTATTAAGAAAGGGCTGCTAGAGAAAGAGGTGAGCGTTCGTCCGTTGGGGCAAACTGATCTAACAGAAGCACAGGAAACCGAAGTATTGGTGCAAGTTGCAAAGCAGCGTCGAGACTCGATCGAGCAATACCAAAACGCTGGACGCAGTGATCTGGCCCAGCAAGAAGCGCAAGAGTTGGCGATCGTAGAAGAATTTTTGCCGCAGCAGCTCTCTGACGCTGAAGTTTCTCAGGCGATTGACGACATTATTGCTCAAGTTGGGGCAACCTCTGCAAAAGATATGGGCAAAGTCATGGGTGCCGCCATGCAGCAGTTGAAGGGCAAAACCGACGGCAGAAAAGTTCAAGAATTCGTTAAATCTAAGTTGAGTCGCTAGAGCCTCTACATTATTAGTCGCAATCCGTAGCCTGTGCCCTACAAGCTGTAGCTACTCCCGACCCTGCACTGCCAGAATATGAAGGGGAGTGCAGCGTGTTTTGATTTGGACGGTAAACTTTAGACTGGAATCATCGGGTCAAGTCATTGAGTCAACCGGGTCTGAAACTCAAGATGCCCTCTACCTGTCTAACATTATTGAAACGTGAGTGATTGAATCTACTATGCAAACCGCTATTCCTACCGGAGCTATTTTGCAGAACCGTTATCGCGTCTTGAGCATCTTAGGACAAGGAGGATTCGGTCGGACTTATTTAGCAGAAGATCAGGGACGATTTAACGAACTGTGCGCCCTCAAAGAATTGCTTCCGCCGCAAGACAACGCCTATGCGCTAGACAAATCTAAAGAACTGTTTCAGCGAGAAGCTCAGATTCTCTATCAGATTCAGCATCCGCAAATTCCGCAGTTTAGGGCAACGTTTGAGCAAGACCAGCGATTTTTTCTTGTGCAAGATTATGTCGAGGGCAAAACCTATCGCACCCTCCTCGACGAACGCAAAACTCAGGGCTATGTCTTCTCAGAAGCCGAGGTGATTCAGATTTTGCAGCAGGTGTTGCCAGTGCTGTCCTACATTCACGGTAAGGGCATTATTCATCGTGACATTGCGCCCGATAATATTATGCTGCGGCAGAGCGATCGCCTCCCCGTCTTAATCGATTTTGGCGTAGTCAAAGAACTGGCAACTCGGATTCAGTCTCCCGATACGGTTAGACAATCAACGACCGTCGGCAAGTTGGGCTATGCGCCGACTGAGCAAATGCAGACGGGGCGCGCCTATCCCAACAGTGATCTCTATGCGTTGGCGGTGACTGCCGTAGTGTTGCTCACCGGGCGAGAGCCACAAGAATTGTTTGATGAAACCACGATGACTTGGCGCTGGCAGCGATTAGTCACCGTCACTCCAGGGTTTGGGATGGTGATCAATCGGATGTTGAGCTACCGCACGACCGATCGCTATCAATCTTCTCAAGACGTTCTTCAGGCGCTTCAGTTTCCGCCCAATGTCACGCCAGTGCCGCAAACGCCCCCACCCATTGCCACTCAGCCCCAGCAGCCACCGCCTTCAAGCATGGATACTATGGCGGTGGGGCGACGTGCAGATATCGATCCGACCACCACGCCGACTAATCTCACTCGCTCGGATCCGACGATTCCGACTCGTAGCTCTCTGTGGGATGACCCTTGGGCAGTGGGCGCGATCGGCACCGGGTTAGTGTTGCTAACGGGTCTGGGTTCTTGGACTTTGGTGCGTGCTCTGATGAATCCGTCTACGCCCACGCCCACGCCGAGTCAGACGATCGTCGTGTCTCCTAGCCCAACTACTACGCCGAGCGTTCGTCCGTCGCCGTCTCCTAGCCCCAGCAGTGAGCCTGTCACTTATAAACAGCGTCTTAATCTAGCACCGGGCGAAAATGCATCTAGGAATGGCACGTTGAAAGCCAATGAAACTCTAAACTTTGTGGTGCCAGGGCAACAGGGACAGACGCTGAGTGCGGCGCTATCTAGTGAGGGAGTATTGCTGAGTGTGTTGGCACCCAATCAAAGAGACCCAGTGGACGATCGGGCGAGTCGCGTCTCTCGCTGGGATGGCGAACTGCCATTCACGGGCGATTACACGATTCAACTCAGAACCGTACAAGGAATTTCCAAAACAGACTATAAGCTTGATGTCAATCTACAAGCAGCGCCCGCTCCCGTTCCGCCAACGCCAACCCCAACTCCTTCGCCTAGTGTCACTCCTACCGTTCAAACTGAGCGAGTTAGCTTTCCAGCAGGGCAAACGGGGACGCAGGTCAACGGTCAAACGACTCCATCGGTGATTCGGCGCTATTTGGTGAGTGCCCAACAAGGTCAGACCTTGAGTGTGCAACTCAATTCAGGTGCGGCAACTCTGGCAATTCGCTATCCGAACGGGAGATTAGTAGAAGATTCTTCTGGGGTCGTCAACTGGCAGGGTCAACTGTCTAGAAGCGGTGATTATCAGATTGATGTGATTGCCAGTCAAGACACCGACTTTCAGTTTGATGTCAATATTCGGTAAAGTAGGAGAAGTTTTGAGTAGCTTTGTTTGAACGCATTATTGATTACCGGAACTGACACCGACGTTGGAAAGACCGTTCTAACGAGTGCGCTCGTGGCCTATTGGCAGGCTTATTGCAAACCCCGATCGCTCGGCGTGATGAAACCGCTTCAGACTGGAACGGGCGATCGTGAACTCTACAGTCGTCTTTTCTCGTTGGATCAAACCTTAGAGGAGTTAAACCCACTCTATTTTGAAGCGCCGATCGCGCCTCCCTTAGCGGCTGAAAAAGAAGGGAAGCGCGTCAAACTAGAAAAGGTTTGGCAGAGTTTTGAGGCACTGCGCCAAAAACGAGACTGGGTTTTAGTGGAATCGTTGGGCGGGTTGGGTTCACCAATCACCAGAGAAACCACTGTGGCAGATTTAGCCTGGGATTGGCGGATCGCAACGGTGTTAGTAGTGCCTGTGAAGTTGGGCGCGATCGGGCAAGCAGTTGCCAATGTTGCTTTAGCCCGATCGTGCCGCGTTCATCTCAAGGGCATTGTTCTCAATTGTGTCAAGCCTTGCTCTGAGCAGGAGATTGAAGACTGGGCACCTGCGGACTTGATCGAGTCGCTGACCCATGTTCCTGTTTTAGGACTGATTCCTTTTTTATCTGATCCAACCGATCTGACAAAACTCGCTCAAGTTGCCGCTGACTTAGATTTAGAGAAATTGATGCCAGTGAGTCATTAAGGAACGTGGATTTTTTAAGGGGCAACTTCTCGTACTCAACTAGAGTGTACATAATTTCGTTGATGGCTTCGTTCTCAGCGGCTTCTGCCCCCTAAATCCCCCGTTGATGGGGACTTTGAGCCAAGATTCCCGGTTTCAAAGTCCCCCAGAATGGGGGATTTAGGGGGCGAAGATCTCAGCCAGGACGAATCAAGAGGGTTGATGACAAGGTTGACAGGTTATTTAATCCACGATCCTAAAGGCTAAATTTTACAAGTTAAATCGCCAGCGCGTTGAGTAAATCGGAGATTTTCTCGATAGTCGATCGGGCAGTCAATCACCGCCGGGACATCCTGAGCCAGCGCTTCTTTTAAGGTCGGAATTAAGTCAGCACAGGACTCGATTCGATATCCTTTCAAACCCATACTTTCGGCAAATTTTACAAAATCAGGATTGCCAAATTTAATGAATGAAGAATGTCCAAAATGGTTTTCTTGTTTCCATTCGATCAGCCCATAGCCGCCGTCGTTAAAGATAATCGTGACGAATGCCGTTCCGATTCTGAGCGCAGTTTCTAATTCTTGACAGTTCATCATAAAACCACCGTCGCCCGTGACCGCAACTACTTTATGTTGGGGATGCACCAGCTTGGCAGCGATCGCACCCGGAATTGCAATGCCCATTGCCGCAAACCCATTAGAAATAATGCAAGTGTTGGGACGATGACAGTGATAGTGACGCGCCATCCACATCTTGTGCGCTCCCACGTCTGAAATCACGATATCGTCAGGCCCCATGACTTGCCGCAGATCATAAATCAGCTTTTGCGGCTTGATTGGGAAGCCATCATCACCAGCATATTGAGCATAGTCAGCCCGAATTTCAGCCCGAAGCTCTAACGCATACGGTTCGGGTTTGCCTGCACGATCGACACGATTTAAAATCTCTTGCAGCGCATCTGAGATATTTCCCACCACTTCGGCGATCGGAATATAGCTGCTGTCAATCTGAGCCGGGGTGACACTGATATGCACGATCGGAATATCGGCGTTAGGGTTCCACTTTTTGGGCGAATATTCAATCAAGTCATAGCCGATCGCGATCACCAAATCAGCCTGATCAAAGCCACAGCTAATATAGTCACGTTGCTGTAAACCAACTGCCCATAGCGCTAAAGGATGAGTGTAAGGAATCACGCCTTTGCCCATAAAAGTGTTAGCAACCGGAATATTGAGTTGAGTCGCAAACTTAGTCACCATCTCACTGGCACGATCGCGAATCGCCCCATTCCCCACCAGAATTAACGGATTTTTTGCTTCGGCAATCGCGATCGCGGCTTTCTCAATACTGTGAAACGAAGCGTAGGTTTTTTCGATCGCGCCCGTCGTTAATGGTTTGCCTTCAACGAGCATCGCGGCAATATTTTCAGGCAAATCAATGTGAACAGCACCGGGGTTTTCGGTCTGAGCAATTTTGAATGCCCTCCGCACAATCTCTGAGGTGTTGCTAGGGCGAACGATCTGAGCATTCCATTTAGTGACGGGGGCAAACATCGCCACCAGATCGAGATATTGATGAGACTCGATGTGCATGCGATCGGTGCCAACTTGCCCGGTGATCGCGACGAGTGGGGCCCGATCGAGGTTTGCGTCTGCCACCCCAGTCATCAAATTAGTCGCCCCTGGGCCGAGCGTCGAGAGACACACTCCCGCACATCCGGTCAAGCGCCCATAGACATCTGCCATGAAGGCTGCGCCCTGCTCATGACGAGTGGTGATGAATTGAATAGAGGAATTCTCAAGGGATTCCAAAACGTGAAGATTTTCTTCACCGGGTAGCCCAAAAATGTATTTTACGCCCTCATTTTCTAGGCATCGAATCAATAGTTCAGCCGTGTTCATTTTGCTCCTAGTCTACCTTTCGGGAAAAGCGATTAAGGTGGGTCATGAGATTTGATGAATTGGGACAACTCACGAATCAACAGATTGCGACTTTAGTCGGCGTTGCCCCTTTAGACTACGATAGTGGACGGATGAAAGGGAAACGTTGGGTGTTGGGCGATCGTGCGCCTGTGTTCCTCTACCCGCTTGACTTTTAAGATAATCGCTAAATCCTTTCTTAACATTTTGCAGATGCTCCCTTCTAATTTCTTTCTGGAGTTGAGACGTTTTTTAGTGAAGCAACTTCATGAAGTTCTTAAGTTTGATTTAGAGCGAGAGCATTCTCTCTTAGATGAGTCAGGCTTGAACAATTGAGCTAAATTGTTAGAATTCCTGGCTCGATCGTCGAGCAATAGTCTCGCGAAACTGCATACTCAAGCCGTTTTTCAAAGATATTTTTGCGGCACTGTTCACTCTATTCGGGGCGACTCCTATGACCGATCCAACCGCGACTAGCACCCTCTCATCACCAGGGGTCACGGCTCCTCCAACTTATTCAGGCCCTAAAGAGGTTTTGATCAACAAACCTGTGACGCTGAAAGGCACTTATGACGCAACGCGCATCGCTCAGGTTACGCTGTCTGCCGAAGATAAATTTCCGCTCAATGTCACAACCAGTAACGGAACCTGGCAGGTGACAATGCCCAATGGATTTTCTACGGCAGGATCGCGATGGCTGCGTTTGAAAGGTGTTGATAGCGCGGGTAAAATGATTGAAAATCGGGTTTTTTATATTACGGTGAGCAGTGACCCGCTGACGATCGGGCAATCTTTAACGCTCAAAGTTTTACAAGATACGTTCTTTAAAGCGGCTCCGGCTGATTCATCGACACTCACCGATCAGCAGAAAGTTTTGGTCAAAGCCGGACAGACATTTAGCGTTAATCGCTATGGCTCGATCGATGGTCACGTCAAGCTAGAGTTGGGCGAAACGATTGCTCCGATCGGCAATTTTGGCTATTTCTACGATAGTCACGTTCAACTCAGCAAAGGCACTCAAATCTTTCGCTTTAACCTTGAAGACGTTCCTAATGTCTCGGTGACGGCTCAGTTGGTGATCAACACCACGACGATTCTCAAAGCAAAGTTAGGAGATTCTTCAACCCTCGCCGCCAATCAGAAGATTAATGCAGTGGCGGGACAAACCTACGCCATCACAGGCTATGCGTGTGTGAACGGACATTTTCGCGTCAAGTTGGCTGAACCGATCGCAGGTTTTGGCGACACCGGATTTGTCTATTGGAAATTTGCTCAAGTTAAGCGCAACGGCAAATCGATTCCTTATGACTCAGATGCTTTGACGGTGACAGCGCTCACGCCTACGATTTTCAAAAAGCGTCCCATTGATTCTTCGCAGCTACAAGCTTCAGAGCGAACAAGTTTCACGGCTGGAACATTGTATGGCGTGTCTAGTTATGCGATTCAAGGCGGACATATCAAGGTTTCGCTCACCGAAGAGTTGCCAGGATTTGGCAATACGGGCTTTGTTTTTCCGAGTTTTGTGCAGATGAAACGCGGCGGTAAACCGTTTAATCCGATTCCGCCGACGGTTGAGATTAATGTGCCTTACTTCTCTCAGCGAGATAATCCGCGCTATTACTGGGCAACGTGTAATGTTACCTCGATCGCGATGGTCTTTTACTATTACGGCATTCGCGCTAAAAACGGCGGTCAGCTAGAAGATGAACTCTTGCAGTGGTGTCTCAACAAAGGCGGAGAAGGTGCTCAAACGAATCACAATGTCCTTTCGCAACTGGTTCAGTCCTATGGCTTTAAGCCCAGCTTTAGCGTCAACCGCACCTGGCAAGAAGTTAAAGAAGAACTGACCAATGGTCGTCCTGTCGTTTTATGCGGGCTGTTTACGCACGGGGGACACATTATCACGGCGATCGGGTTTACCTCCCAGGGCTACATTGTGAATGACCCTTGGGGCGATGCGATGTCTGGTTACTCTAACACTGAGGGTCGTAAGCGTCTATATCCTTATAGCTATGTCGATGAAGTGGCTGGCCCGGATGGCGGAGTGTGGGCACACTTTATTTCTAAGTAGCGATCGACGTTCATAGTTTGATGTTAGGGAGCCGCGTGAACATGAAGTACTGGGTTGTGAACCTGCTGTGAGGTAGAGAACTTCACCGGATCTATGCCGACTCCCTAACTTCCTACAGTTGAATCGTAGTTTTGTTGTGTAACTCCTCCACTTGAATGAGTGAACCATCACCCAGAACAATGTTGAATTTCACTAAAGAACGTTCAACTTGATAACCGGGCAACACTCGAACAATTTGATATTCAGTCGTCAAATCACTCATGCCATCCCATTTGAACAATGCCAGTTGATTGGACGCAATCTCACTCAGTTGTGAAACGAAATCTTCAATGCTGTCGCTCACATTCACGAGAATGCCAGGCGAGAGGAAGATGTAACGCTCTTGCAAATCCAAAGTAACATTAACTCGATAACGTTTTTCAATTGAGCAACGTAACTCAACAGTGAACGAAATCGAGCTAGGCACGATCGTCCTAACTCCCATATTTTTGTCCTCTCGGTTAATTCAAAGAGGACAAAAACACTGATTTCTCAGATATTCCGTGTGGGTAAAGAATGTATGCAGGATCTTGATTCCAGCCTTTCAAGATCCCATAGCAAAGCTGACGGTGTACAATCATGAACGCCTCCTGAGTTAGTTGGTGTAACTAGGGATGGAAGTCCTCGGAGTCTGATTGTCCAGATCAGATTTCCGGGGCACAACTCCATCACTGCGATGTATTCTACAGGAGTTTTTTGCTTTTTGGAATGCTAGAAGGTCTAATGGTTATTTCAAGGGTTTCGATCGTGGGATAGCAGGAGTCCGATCGACCCAGCATAATGGCGTGTTCATTTTAAGAGGTAGGGAAGCAGAGTTTTCCCAGTTCTAGAAAGGAAAATTTGAAAGTCCTCGGTATAACTACCCAAATAGAGGAGTTATCCTGTGAAGATTCCGTATAGAACCTTAAAAAGTAGGAGTTATCCGGCTTCCACACGGCATAATTCTCCTATAAAGGGTGTTATGCCGATTGGCAGGAGTCCAAACGGCAGAAATACTAGTTAGACGTGCGACTCGAAGTCGTTCGGGGGAGTTGGAAGGACTTCAAAAGCCCTTCCCTGTCAGTGTTCAGGCA
>NZ_PVWG01000042.1:0-39294 GCF_003003695.1 Phormidesmis priestleyi ULC007 | reverse complement strand
GTTGCGTTGATCTTCCCGCATCAACACCCGAAACCCTAGAACTCATTCTCAGTAATTTTTAAGATGCGTTTGCCCTGCCGAAAACTCCCAGCCGTTAGTGCCTTGACCTGTGAAGAAGTTAGACTGCAACTGCTGGTTTTTAGCACCTGTTGCCCCATCAGCAAACTGAGTCGGCAGAAAATTGATCGATTGGTAAAGGGTTGAGAGTGTGCCAGGGTGAACCGTGCTGGCAAGACAAGCGACGGGATAATCTCGGTCTTTAGCCGCGTGATAAACGGCAGTCGTCTGCACCGCAGATAGATTATCTCTGAGAGTGCGGCGCTGCAAGTCTAGATGCTTTAAGTTCTTCGTTGCATCTGCTGCATTTGCTTGACTGATTGGATAAGGCGCGATCGTCGGAGGATAGAGCGGATCACCTTCTCGTTCGTCATCTGGGGCAATATTGCCTGATGTTTGAACCTCCACATAATCAGGGTTGGTAGTTCCCCCATTGGGTGTCACCCAAGTATTGAGATTTCCCAGTTCTAGCCTTTCGCCGACGAGAATTCGCAAACCGTTGAATCTGGCTCGACGCTCCCAGTAGCCGTCTAGACCCACCCCACTTCCAGTGCTTCCTACACTATTATCATCCTGCGTCAAAATTAGAGTTTCGCTGGTTGAAGGGATCGGTTTACCCATGTCTCCAGATGGCACAAGCCTGTCAGTGTCACCTGTCCCATATTTGGGTTTAGGACCCCAGCGATCGTCGGCTCGATATAAATCATCGACGTAAGGCTTGTCTTGACTCTTGGAACTGATGCGCTCGGCTAATCCTGGATCTTTAAGATTCTTCCAGTCGTCTACGTCTGCTGGTTTTCTGGTTGCTACACGATACTGATATTTGTCTTCAGTCAGGATAAGTTTTGGGTCGATCGAGACATCATAAGGGCCGAGCGTAGTGCCCTTAGTAGAGTCAGTGCCACTGTTTAGCTCTACTTTCCTAGGAGTGGTGTCATAGATATAGATGTTAGCTTTACCGTCGGTTTTATTGTCTCCTATCCTGCCTGCAACAACCGTGCCTTTAAAGTCAGGCGTATCGGTGACTGTGATTCCAGAGTTCTCGGCAGGGTTGAATAGACAGGATGCAGGAGCGCTAATCAAGTGGGCAGTGAAGTTGCTACCACCGAGCATCATGCTGCCTTCAGTGTGCATTGCCCCGTTCCAGTTGAAGGGCGGGTTTGGAAAAACTTCTAAATCATTACGGAACCAGGCTCCCCACTTGTTGCCTCGGTTAAGCTGACGGTCTTGATGAAACTCCAACGTCACCGCCGTTGAGTTTGCCGCGTCTGGGATGACCATCGCATCCACCTGAAAATTTTTCCGAAGAATCGAAGTATTGCCCCCTCGATCTTCAAACCAGCCGCCTTCAGTGCCTCCAGCCCCAGAGCCACATTGAACGGCGCTTGACTCTTTACTGAGCGGACCGTGCCGAACCCACAACTTCTGCGCTTTCTGAGAGTCTGTTTTTTTAAGTAAAAGTTCTTGAGGGTTTGCGGTTCCTTCGGTAGGGTTGCTAAAGATAACGGAGTAAATGACGGTTGCATCTGGCGTTCCGTTTCCGTCTGTATCTGTGCGGAATGACCAAGCATTATCGGCTCCGCCACCGTTTAAGTCTACTCGCTGTTCGTCGGGCAGCGAGTAGACATCGATCGACTTGCCATCTTTATCTTTAGCTGCTGACAGCCGTGGGAGTGCGGCTCCTGGAGAGTCTTCATTTAGCAACATTGACAGCAGACGACCCTCGCTAGGCACACCGCCAGGGTAGCGATTGTCCTTGGTGGCATCAAACAGAAACTCTAGCTTAGAGCGGGCCCGATCGATCGCCGGAGTCGCAGCGTTATAAATGATCCGCTGCTGATTTTCCCCGATCACCTGAGCGTTGCGATTATAAGCCCGATAAGTCAGCGCGCCTACGGTGAGCGTGACCACCAAAATCAGCAAAACGGTCGTCGGCAAGACAAAGCCAGAGTTGGCGAGTCTAGTCCCTCGATTTTTCTTTAATGCACTTCGGAGCAGCCAATTAACTAGCCCCTTGGTCACAGTTTGCTGAAGCCTCTTAAGGGCATGGAAGAAACCCTGAATTGCCTTGACGAGTTTGCGATTTGACATAGCTGCTGTTTTTGCAGAAAAAGTGCGAGTTCAGAAATTCAGTCTTTGATTAGTCGAGGGGCGATCGCAGAAAATTCGGGTTTACGATCGTAGAACTTACATGAGTCCTAGCTTATCCATGGTCAGGCATTGACCCACTATCTAGTCAATCGATGGTCAGGAGAGTTTATCAAAACTCTATATATCGTTGGCTGATCTTTCTACTATCTTGATAAATCGAGGCGATCGTCAACCGCAAACCTACGGGCTCGACTTGTCGATCGGTTCAGAGCGACCAGGACAAGTTCTACAGCTTTTGAAATTACGGACGAAAGATTACGGACACATGAGTTTGAGGTGAGTGAATACCGTTAATTGGCAGGTTCTACTTTGCAAAGATCATACAAGCACTGAATTTGTTTTTTAAAGTTTCTGTGAGGTTGGATGGAACAATATTACCCACCTTGCTTGAAAGAGCCATCATTGCACTAAAAATATTCTAATAGATGAATTCAAAAAGAATTTAGGCAAACAAGGAAATGAAATGGTCGTAGGGGTAGCGCCCCCGTGCCTACCCTCCCCAAACCGTGCCTACCCCTGACGGAGGGCAACCCCGGGGGGATTGCCCCTACCCAACTTGTCGCGGCGTTCAGCAATGGCAGAATTTATAAACACAACAAAACTGGGGTGATCACACATAAATCACCCCAGCCGCATTAAAATAAAACAATTTATTTTTTATAGCCGACTTAAATCGAGTCCAGCTTCTTTAGCAAAAGCACTGAGGCTCTTGAGTTCTAAAGTTTTGATTGCCTTGGTGGAAAGCCGCAACCTTACCCAGCGTTTGCCTTCTGCCCACCAAACTCTCTTCCACTGCAAATTGACTTCCTGCAATTTTTTGGTGCGACGGTGAGAGTGGGAGACGGCCATGCCGTTATTTGCCTTTTTTCCCGTCAGTTGACATTTACGTGACATATTAGCGTCTCCGAATTCTTTGATGCGATTTCATACAGTCCTCTATTGTATACACACTGGGCGCTTATTCAAGAAGAAAAGCTAAGACACTGCCGCAGTCAGCGCTCGATCGACCGATTGCAGGGCCCGATCGACTTCTTCACTTGTGACAATCAACGGCGGCACAAAGCGCAACACCTTCGGGCCCGCAGGCACCAAGAGAACGCCTTCATTCATTGCCGATTTGACGATATCACCAGAAGTGAGCACCACATCCGCCACTAGCTCCATGCCGTTGATCAAGCCCCAGCCGCGCACCTCATCCACCAGCATCGGAAACTTTTCGGCGAGTTTTTGCAAACCTGCCCGAAGTTGTTCGCCCCGATCGCGCACATTTTCTAAAATGTTGTCTTGCTCTAACGTGTGGCAAACCGCTAAAGCCACTGCACAAGCAAAGGGGTTGCCGCCAAACGTACTGGCGTGATCCCCAGGCTTAAAGACATTGCAGAACGACTTGCAGAGCAGCGCCCCGATCGGAATGCCCCCCCCTAACCCTTTGGCGGAGGTGAAGACATCTGGCTCAATGCCTAGATTCTCGTAGCCCCAGAGATGACCCGTCCGACCCATGCCCACTTGCACTTCGTCCATCATCAAAAGAATGCCAGTTTCGTCACAAATCTCACGAACGCGCTGAAAATAGGCAATATCTCCTGGACGTACGCCGCCTTCTCCTTGAAGACCTTCTAGCAAAATGGCTGCAACTTGACGCTGATCGCGATCGAGATCCGCAATGGTGGCTTCTAGGGCTGCAATGTCGTTGTAGGGCACATAGTGAAAGCCAGAAACCAACGGCGTAAAGCCCTGATGATATTTAGGCTGTCCGGTCGCGGTGATGGTGGCGAGGGTTCGTCCGTGAAAGCTGGCATGAGCCGTTAAAATGATTGGGTTCTCAATGTCGAGAACGGTGTGGGCATACTTTCGAGCTAGCTTGATTGCGCCTTCATTGGCCTCTGCGCCAGAGTTGCAGAAAAAAGCTCGATCGGCGCAAGAATGCTCGACCAGCCACTTTGCAAGTTCGCCCTGCTGCGGAATGTAGTAGAGATTAGAGACGTGGTGTAAGGTTTGAATTTGCTGAGTCACCGCCGCCACCATTGCCGGGTGAGCGTGACCCAGTGTGCAGGTCGCGATTCCGGCAACAAAATCGAGATATTCGCGCCCCTGGTCATCCCACACTCGACAGCCCGACCCTCGCTCTAACGTTAAGGGAAAACGCCCGTAGGTGGTCATCACATAATCATCAAACTCAGCCTGGCTATAGGGTGCGGCGAGTGGAGCAATTGTGGAGGGGCTAACGAGGGTTTCTGGACTCACAGATTTAATCCTTAAACGCGAGGTGGAATTGGGTCGAAATGGGAAGCGTGATCTGAGTTCTCATTAATAGAACCTTTGTTCAGTTTAGTTGAAGAAACTGACAAGCGGGGCACGGTTTGTGGGGAATTGATGACGTTTGAGGAGTTGCGGATTGATGATACAAATACTTGCGTTGGTAGGGGGCGATCAGGGGCATTTTGCCGAACTGGTAACCGTTTTAATTATTTTGCTGTTGGTGGCAACGATCGTGGCCCTACTATCTCGTCGGCTGCGGGTGCCTTATGTGAGTGGACTAGTTCTAGCAGGATTGGCGATCTCAGAAGTGCTGCCCCGTCGCATCGGACTAGATTCTTCCCTGATCATTAATTTGTTTCTGCCAATTCTGTTATTTGAGGCATCGATTAACACAGACATCAGCCGATTACGAAGTACTCTCAAGCCGATTTTGCTGTTGGCGGGCCCTGGCGTTGTGATTTCTTGCGCTGTAACGGCGCTCTGTCTAAAGTTTGGGCTGGGTTTAGCTTGGGTGCCAGCGTTATTGGTCGGCGTGATTTTGGCGATTACAGACACGGTTTCTGTGATTGCCATCTTTAAAGAAATCTCGGTTCCGTCGCGGCTGATCACGATCGTAGAAGGAGAAAGCCTTTTTAATGACGGGATCGCATTGGTGCTGTTTAGCCTGATTCTCAAGTTTTATAGCACTGGGTCAGTCACGATCGGTGCAGGCTTAAAGGAACTGGTGATCGTCATTGTGGGCGGTCTGATCGTGGGATTGGTGCTGGGATATTTGGGGATCGGGCTGTATGTGCGATCGGAAGACGACCCTCTCAGCAGTATTTTGTTGACTGTAGCGATCGCCCTGAGCGCCTTTCAGATTGGTCAATTTTTGGGGGTTTCAGGGGTCGTTGCGGTCGTGGTTGCAGGTTTAGTGATTGGTAATTTAGAGCTTTCTCGCAGTGTCTCCGCCTCTAGCCGCATCACGGTTTTGAGCTTTTGGGAATATGCAGGATTTGGCGTAAACACGTTTATCTTTTTGCTGATTGGGCTAGAAATCAATCTCTCGACATTAGGAAAGACACTGCCTGCGGTTTTACTCGCAGTTTTGGCTTACCAAACGGGGCGGTTTCTCTCGGTTTATCCTTTACTTGCAGTCGTAGGGAAGTTCGATCGCACCATTCCTTTTCGGTGGCAGCACGTTCTTTTCTTGGGCAACATCAAAGGGTCGCTGTCAATGGCGCTTGCCTTGAGTTTGCCTATAAGTCTGGCGGGGCGAGAAGAACTAATCGCGATCGTGTTTGGAACTGTGCTGTTATCCCTCGTCGGTCAAGGGGTCAGTCTTCCCTGGCTCATCGGACGGTTGAAACTGTCTCACACTTCAGAGTCGCAGCAGTGGATTGAAGGATTGCAATCTCAACTAATGACTGCGAAAGCCGCGCAGGATGAGTTAGACACGCTGCTGAAAGGAGGCGTTTTGCCCAAATCGATTTATGAAGAAATGCGATCGAGCTATCAAATTCGAGTTGCGTCTGCGGAGCGATCGCTGCGAGACTTTTATAATCGCCGCTCAGACAAGCAAACCAGCATCAATCATTCTCACTTTGAGGCAGTGCGTCGCCGATTGCTGTTAGCCGAAAAAAATGCCCTCAACGATGCCCTCCGTAAGCGAATTTTGTCTGAGGAAGTTGTTCGATCGCGCTTAAAAGCCATTGATGAGAAGCTATTGGCACTAGAAGACGACTAATCAAGCGTGAATTCTCAAGCGTGAATTCGATGAAGCTTTTCGCTACGGTTGCAAATCCGGGCTGCCCCCTAAATCCCCCAAACTTGGGGGACTTTGAACCCAAATTCCGGGCTTAAAGTCCCCCAGAATTGGGGGATTTAGGGGGCTGAAGCGCTGAAGAACGAAGCGAACTGACGTTAATCAAACACACTTTTGAATGAAATCAATCATCTGATGCATGACTCCTGGCTTTGTGGCGATTAGCACCGTCGATTCTGGCTCTAAAACGGTGCTTCCGTTGGGGATCGCTAAATCCATGTGAGCGTGAGGCTGATAGCCGATAATCAGTGAACCGCTAGGAAACTTAGGATCTTGAGCCACTTCGGCAACACTTCGCCCCACAACATTGCAGTTTGCAGAAATCGATAGCTTGACGACTTCAATCTGACCTTGCTCAAAATGCATCATTGATTCCACTTCGGGATATTCAATCACGTTGACCATCGTGGAGACGGCAAGCTCGATCGCGTTAATCACATGAGTCGCACCCGCAAACCGATAAGGTTCGGCAAAATCTCGATGGCGCATTCGCACGACAATATGCGGCACTCCATAGTGGTTGGCAAGCGTCACCATTGCCAGGTTCAGCGCATCGTCTCGCAACACCGCAGCCAGCGCATCTGCCTTGCGAATTCCGGCTTCTATGAGAATCTCGGTGCTGACAGCGCTACCTTCAAAAGCAATCACCCCTAGCTGTTCACGAGCATAGCGACAGGCAGCAGGGTTAATATCGATGATCGCAACGGTGTGCCCTAAATCGACTAATCGCTGTGCCAAATTGAGTCCGATTAGCCCTGCACCCCCAATCAATACATACATAGCGATCGCTCCAAAAGTTCTCTCTGTCCTTCTTATAGGCTAAGGAAGATTTAGAAAATTGGTGCGTTATCTAGTTCAACTTCAGGGCGCTTGCCGGAACGTCTTCCCAGGAAGTGACCGTGCGAATGCGGGCAACCCAGCCTTCTGACTTTTGAATGGCGGTGAGATTTTCTTCAAAAGCTGCGTGACATTCTTGGGCCTGAGTTTCGTCACAGCAGGCGATGCAGGCATAGAGAAGTCCTGACGGATCGACTTGTTCATTGACCCAAATAGCCACGATCGTTGCCTCGCTTTCCATTAGATCCCTGCTCTCGTTTTACAAGACTGGGGACACTTTGCCAATAGCCACAGTGTTTTAATCATTCTGTTGCGCCATCGCGGTCAAAGCATCACCTGTGACTCGACACGTCCGCCAATCGGGAAGAACGGTCGCTCCCATGCGCTGATAGAATCCGATCGCAGGTTCGTTCCAATCTAAAACGCTCCACTCTAAACGCCCACAGCCACGATCGACCGCTAACTGAGCCAGATAAGTCAGCAAGGCTCTGCCAATTCCCTGATCTCGATATTCAGGCAAAACGAATAAGTCTTCTAAATAGATGCCTGGTTTTGTCAAAAACGTTGAGTAGTTGTGAAAGAAAAGCGCAAAACCCACGACCTGTTCTGTATGTTCGGCGACGATCGTCTCTATATAGGGTCGAACACCAAACAAATGATCGGCAAGCTGATCTGGGCTTCCTGTAACCGCATCTGATAATTTCTCATACTCCGCCAGTGCTTGAATTAAAGAAAATAGTGCGGGAACATCAGCAGGCGTTGCGAATCGAATGGTGAGTGGAGAATTCATAGCGAAATTTGAACTTCAGACTTTAGATTCTAGATTGAACTTCAACCCAAAACCCAAAACCCAAAGTCCAAATTGATTAAATTGCGGAGTTTTGTCTAGCCCAGCCAGCCTTTTAGTCGTTCTGCGATTTGAGGTCGCCGCAGCTTCCGCATCGCCTTGCTTTGAATTTGTCGCACCCGTTCGCGAGACAAGTTAAAGATGCCGCCGACTTCTTCTAAGGTGCAAGGTTTGCTAGTCGTCAGACCATAGCGCAAAGAAATGATGTCTTTCTCGCGCTGAGTCAGCACATTTCCCAAAACCTCCCAGATTTCTTGACGCAGCATGGTTTCGGTCATCTGCGATTCGGGTGATTGGGTGTCTCCATCTTCTAGCAAGTCCATTAGTTCGGTGTCTTCGCCCTTGCCGACTCGGTGATTGAGCGATAAGGATTGGCGACGCACCTGCTGAAGATGCTGTAGCTGCTCGACGTTCAGTTCTAACGACTCTGCAAGTTCTGCCTCGGTTGGATTGCGATTTAGCTCTCGCTTGAGATCGCGGTGTGCTTTCTTGAGCTTATTGAGCTTTTCAACAATGTGAATTGGGAGGCGAATTGTGCGGGCATCGTTGGCGATCGTGCGCGTGATTCCCTGCCGAATCCACCAATAAGCATAGGTCGAAAACTTATATCCTTTATCAGGATCAAACTTCTCAGTGGCCCGGTTTAGCCCCAGCGCCCCTTCTTGAATCAGATCTAGAAACGGCACGCCGCGATTGAGATATCGTTTAGCGATCGAGACCACGAGACGCAAGTTTGATCGAATCATCTTCCGCTTGGCGA
Source organism: Phormidesmis priestleyi ULC007 (assembly GCF_003003695.1). Taxonomy (NCBI): domain Bacteria; kingdom Bacillati; phylum Cyanobacteriota; class Cyanophyceae; order Leptolyngbyales; family Leptolyngbyaceae; genus Phormidesmis; species Phormidesmis priestleyi. The sequence goes on along the minus strand of NZ_PVWG01000042.1, from coordinate 30,579 downwards.
CTCGGCTGCGGTGTAGGCGGTGTTCTAACTGACGCTCATTCAGCCCAATTTTGGCGGCTAACTCAATTTTCGTAGGAATGCGCCCCAATTCTTGATAAACCTGGCGGTGCAGTTCCTCCATTTCGACTAGATATTGCACTCGTCGAGCCAGTTCTACTTCCTCATCAGGCTTAAGGAGGGGATAGCGCGCCATTTCTTTAAAGAATGCTCCGACCGCATCATCGGCGATCGTTTTGCTATAGCCTGCCGATCGTGCCGTAGCGATCTGATCGACTTCAGCTTCATCGATAGACTGCTCGACATCTGCCATTTCGGCGGCGACATCTTCCAGCCCTTCGAGATCAGGTTCTTCTAGCTCAACAATAGGGGCACCTTCAAGGTCGGCATCTGGAGCTAGTTGCAGGGAGTCAACTGAATCTAAATCAGCAACGTCTATTGCAAAATCTAATTCACGATCGGAGAGAATTCCTGTGTTAGAACTCTTGCTTTGTTCGTTCATATGAATACAGTATCGAGGTAGTTTTACTCAACGCGTCTGAAGGAGAAAGCTCAACAAAAATCGCAGGGATTTTATGATTTTTACGAGCAAAATTAGAGATGACTACAGAACCTAGGGTTGCCTAGTCAGAGGTCGTTCAGGTCGGTTGACCTATGGCTATGAAAGAAAAATACTTTAATTAGACCTTTATAGAATCGGTCTTCAATGCCCTCCCCATCGAGTATTCTTGACAAGTTTTTATGGATGATTTGATTGCAGACCGATCAGTCTATTGGAAATTAGTAACCTCATTCAAATTGAAGAATTCTGCTGTTAGGAAATCTTCAATAGTTCCGATCGGTAAAAGCAGTTCCGCATGGTTTTGAGTTTAGTTAGATCCTAGCGGTAGCAACAAAACTTTCCGTAAGCCTTGAAACAAAATGCGTCGGAAACTTGCTCTGTGCTCCTTGGACTGCTCTTACAGACTCCCACACCCGATCGGGTTTGCATCTCTATCGATAGTGAGAAAGTTGATCGCAATTTTTTGCATTTGTCTGCTAATCTTATTCAGCCCAGAGCGATCAAGCTTTTCCGTCTGTTTTTTCTCAGGCTAAAATCGATGAATAAGTTCAATTGAACTAGTTAAAAATCGAGTTTGTGTCCTGAGTTACCAAGCGTTGAGATCCGCGATCGTCTGTTAATTCGTCAAGATTCTTACGCCTAAAGCATTTTGATATGTTTGAGTCTTTGTCTAGCGCTGTAATTGCTTCTGTTGCTGAACCATCGGCAACCTACTCGATCGAGCCGCCACAAAATCGTTGGGTTGAGGTGCTAGTTGATTGTCCGGGTGCTCAAGGGTTTTACACTTATAAGCTGCCGATCGACCTGCAAGTTCAGACGGGTGACATATTAAGTGTGCCGTTTGGGACACAACAAGTCGGTGCGATCGCGATTCGCTTTCTCGATGCGCTGCCGCTAGATCTTGACCCTAAGCAAATTCGAGAAGTCGAAGCGATCGTCAGCGCTGGTTTTTTTCCATCGTCTTATTGGAGTTTGCTGAGTCGGGTCGCGCATTATTACCACACTTCTTTAATGCAAGTGGTGAAAGTTGCGCTGCCGCCGGGATTGCTGACGCGATCGCAGCGTCGAATCCGATTACAAAAACAAACCATTCCCGATGCTTTCCTTACCGCCTCGGCTCAACAAATTCTCGACGTACTCAGAGCCAGCAAAACAGGTGATTATTCGTGGCAGTTTGTGCAACGACAGGTGCAAAACGCCAATCGAGGGCTGCAAGAACTTCTGAAACGGCAGCTTGTCGAAAGTTATTTAGAACCTCCTAAAACTGTTCGCCCTAAAGCAAAACAGGCTGTGACGCTGGTGAAGACTGAGTTTTTGCCAGATTTAACCGATCGTCAGCGCGAGATTCTAGAGATGCTCAAGCGTCAGGGCGGTGAAACCTGGCTCAACGAACTGCTGCAAATGAGTCACACCAGTTCAGCCATGCTCAAAAAGTTAGAGAGCAAAGGCTATGTGGTGATCCAGCTTCGAGAGGTGCTGCGGGCAGAGCAGGGCGGCACGACACAAGCAGATATCTCTCGTAACTTAACGCCTGAGCAAGCCGATGCTTTGGCGCAAATTCGTCAGCAGTCTGAATTTACTCAAGTTTTGCTGCATGGCGTAACTGGCTCAGGCAAAACCGAAGTCTATCTACAAGCGATCGCGCCCATTTTAGAGTGTGGTCAGTCTGCTTTGGTGCTGGTGCCAGAGATTGGATTAACGCCCCAGTTAACCGATCGTTTTCGGGCCCGGTTTGGCGATCGAGTCTGCGTCTATCACAGCGCTCTCTCAGAAGGCGAACGCTACGATACTTGGCGACAGATGTTGAGCGGTAGCCCACAAGTGGCGATCGGGACGCGATCGGCAATTTTTGCCCCACTGCCCCACTTGGGTCTGATCGTCCTCGATGAAGAACACGATTCCAGCTTTAAACAAGACCAGCCAGCCCCGTGTTATCACGCTCGCACAGTAGCTCAATGGCGCGCCGAGTTAGAAAACTGTCCTTTGATTTTAGGTTCAGCAACGCCCTCTTTAGAATCTTGGGTAGCTGCAAAGGATGAAAAAAGAGAACCTCATCCCTCGCTCTATTTGTCTCTTCCTAAACGGGTTTACGATCGTCCCATGCCTGCGATCGAAATCGTCGATATGCGACAAGAACTGCGCGATCGCAATGGCTCGATTTTTAGTCGATCGCTCCAGTCTGCGCTGCGGCAACTCAAAGAGCGGGGTCAGCAAGGCTTATTGTTTATTCATCGACGAGGACACAGCACTTTTGTCTCTTGCCGCAGTTGTGGCTATGTGATGGAGTGCCCTCACTGCGATGTGTCTCTGTCTTATCACCACACTCACGCTGACGCAAAACCGCTTTTGCGCTGTCATTACTGCAACCACGCTCAGTCTCAACCGTCTCACTGTCCGGCATGTGAGTCTCCTTATTTCAAACAGTTTGGCAGCGGCACTCAGCGAGTCACCGAAGAATTAACGCGGCAGTTTCCTGACTTGAGCGTGATTCGGTTTGATAGTGATACCACTCGGGCAAAAGGCGCTCACCGATCGCTACTCACCAATTTTGCTCAAGGCGGTGCAGATTTGCTGGTCGGAACGCAGATGCTCACTAAAGGCATCGATCTGCCTCAAGTCACTCTAGTAGGCATCATTGCAGCAGATGGGTTATTGAATCTACAAGATTTTCGAGCCAGTGAACGTGCCTTTCAAACCCTCGTTCAAGTTTCGGGGCGGGCAGGGCGAGGCGACGAACTAGGACGAGTCATTCTGCAAACCTACGCACCAGAACATCCTGTGATTGAGGCGGTCAAACGTCAGGCTTATGAGCCATTTGTGGCTGCCGAGCTTGAGCAGCGAGAGGCGCTTAACTATCCGCCTTATGGACGGTTGATCTTGCTGCGGTTGAGCGGAGTCAACCCCGTGGCGGTGCAGAAAGCCGCAGAACGAGTGGGAGAATTTTTAGAGCGATCGTTTAAAGCTTTACGAAGCGAATCGCAGCCTGACTGTGAATTGCTTGGGCCGGCTCCTGCTTCGATTTTGCGAGTTGCCCGTCGCTATCGCTGGCAAATTTTGCTAAAAGTTCCGTCTCAGGTTGAGACTGGGCTGATTGATTGGGAGGCGCTGCGATCGCACTGCGGATCAACGGTGAGTTTAGCGATCGATATCGACCCAATGAATCTGATGTAGCAGAAAATCAGATTCCCTCAGTTTCGATTTTGGATTAGCTGCTCCACAATTCCAGTCAATCGTGAAACTACATCAGCCTGCTGTTTAGCTACATCAGCCTGCTGCTTGGTCGTATCTGCATTTTCGCGAATCATTGCTTTAATTTCTGCTAAATCCTCTCTAAAAAGGTTACTTGCTTGCTCTTGCCGTTCGCCTTGCCGAGCGATTTGCTCCCCTTGACGAGTAATCTGTTCGCCTTGACGGGTGATTTGCTCACTCAAGCGATCAATCGCGGCTGTTTGCCGTTCGCCTTGACGAGTAATCTGCTCACTCAAGCGATCGAGCGAGGCTGTTTGCTGTTCTCCCTGTTGTCTGACTGTTTCAGCAAGATCACGATTCACGATGATCTGCTGACGGATCATTTCTTTGATTTCTGCCGTGTCGGCTCGAAATTCAGTCAAACCTTCGGTAAGTCTGCCGACGTGAACCGTCAGAATCTCTAAGTTTTGCTCGATCCGGTCTATCTTCTGGTCTGTGGTCATCGCGAACACTCGGCTTTCTATCAGTTGAGATCAGATTGTAAACTACAAACGATCGCCGCATTCTCTAGTCAAATCTATTTTTGCTTCTGGCAAAATAAGCATGGCATCTCCAAACGAATAGAAACGATAGTGTTGCTCGATCGCGTCTTGATAGAGCTTGAGCAATCGTTCTCGTCCGATTAAAGCACTCACTAGCATTAACAAACTGGATTTAGGCAAATGAAAATTTGTAATCAACCCTTCCACTACGCGCCATCGATAGCCGGGGTAAATAAACAGCGAAGTTTTGCCGTAGTAAGGCTGAATCTCACCCGTTTGAGCGGCAGCTTCTAGCGATCGCACACTCGTCGTTCCGACTGCAATCACTCGCCCGCCTCGATTCTTAGTTTGACGAATTTGCTCAACGGCTTCAGGCGATACCTCAACCCATTCCCCGTGCATTTGATGGTGCGTGATGTCTTCTGTCTCAACAGGACGAAAGGTTCCCACCCCGACATGAAGGGTCACAAATGCCTGATCAATTCCCTTTTGTTGAAGGCGATCGAGCAGCTCTGGCGTAAAGTGCAACCCCGCAGTTGGCGCAGCGACCGCTCCTAGACGATCGGCATAAACGGTCTGATATTGCTCTGGTTGAGAATCGCGATCGGTAATGTAAGGCGGCAGGGGAAGTTGCCCAAACTGATCCAACACGTCAAGCAAAGAGTGGTTGCCGGAGATTTCAAACTCGATGATTCTGCCTCGCGTCGCCTCGTCGCTGGCAATCACGATCGCGCTCAAGCTGATAGAGCAGTCTGAACGCAAGGGAGTAAACAGAATTTTGCTGCCAGGTTTTAGTCGTCTGCCGGGTTTAACCAGCGCTAACCATTGATCTTTCTGCTGTTCTTCTAACAACAGCACTTCTACCTCAGTGCCGCCAGGTTTTTGCCCATAGAGTCTTGCTGGAAGCACTCGCGTGTTGTTAAGAACTAGCAGATCTCCAGACTTGAGCAAATCGGGTAACTCGCGAAAAATGTGGTGACTATGCTGAGTCTGATCGTCTACAACCAACAGTTGAGCGCTATCTCTGGGGATCGCCGCAGTTTGAGCAATTTGCTCTTTTGGCAACTCATAATCATAAGCAGAAAGTAAGAAGTCGGCATCCACACGATCGAGCATGAGTGATAGCAGTTAATTTTCTTATTAAATCACGAGAGCTATTCGCGCTCTACCTACTCCCGTTTTTAAAATTGGGTGAATTTACGCATAAGATGTCGGGTGCATTCACCCTACTGGCTCTGAGCATTTGAAGAGATTATAAAGAAGTAGCATTTGCTCGATCAAACGGATATGGAATACCTCTACTACCTCGCGAATGCCAGTCTCACCCTGAGAATCGTTGAATATCTTCACTCGATGGATCACCTGCCCGTTGGCTTTATGACCGTGATTCATCAGATTGATGGTTGGGTAGTCAAGGTGAAAATGAGCCAGGCTCTCTCACCTCAACAGGATGGCGACTTACGCGCATTCCTAAACGAGTTAGGCATCTCTTATCAACCCGGCATTCGGGTACAGATGGCACTTTGGGGTCTAGAAACTGGACAGTCGCCGATCGACGTGATGCAACGCTACCAAGTTGCGGTCGTTTCTCATGGCACCCCCGATCGTCAAGAGATTGAAGAATTTCGTAAGCAATTTGTTCAAGGTTTGGGCTACTGTCCCGAAACATTGGCATAGTCATTTAGAGAGTGAACGCTTCGGGGATGTAGTGATGAAGCGTGAGTTGATAGCCTGCGATCGTGCGAGTCATCGGTAGATCTGACTCAGCCGGAAAAGGCAATTGAGATTTCTGTAGCAACAAAGAGCCGGGGGTTAAATCTTGTGCTCTTTTTTTTGGGGCAGATTGACAACGCACAAGCGCCACATCAAATTGGCAGGGCAGCGTTGCCAAGTCGGGGTGAGCCATCAGAAACAACTGAGCGGTTTGCCAAAGCTTTTTCTGCTTGCTAGGCGTGATGGCTAACAGTCCGTCACTGTCCCAATTGCCCTTGCTGCGAGTTTTGACTTCCACAAATGTCAAACACTGAGGCATTTGAGATTGAGCAATCACGTCAATTTCTCCCAAACGGCAGTGCCAGCGGTGATGCAGAATTTGCCAATCTTGCGATCGTAGCCAGTCTGCAACGAATTCTTCGCCTAAAACGCCAATGGTCGCCCTAGTGTTTTTAGCAAAACTGGAGGATGCAGGTGGGTTCACAGATTCAGGTACTATCAAAGTAGATGACTTGGGATGAGAACGTCTTCGCTATCTGACGGTTTACTCTCAAGGTGCCCAGATTATTTGCTGCAATAAACTGTTAGATCCAAGAGATAAAAAATGAGTTGTCCTCCTAACGTCCTATCTGTTCAATCTAGGCAATGCTGGTTCACTGAGTTGCGTCTAGCTATCTCTTTGCTGATGAAAAGGTTTGTTCTAGTTTTGTTGTTTTGGCTGTGGGTTGTGGGCATGATTTCTGACCCAGTTCTCGCAGAAGACTACGACAAAGATTTTTTGGTTCGCGCCGACTTTTCTAATCGAGTCTTGACTGACTCTAGTTTCACGAAGGCAAATCTGCGAGAGATCAACCTCAGCAACAGCGATCTTCGAGGAGTGAGTTTGTTTGGTGCCAATTTAGAAAGTGCAAATCTGCAAGGGGCAAACCTCAGCAACAGCACACTGGATACGGCTCGATTTGTGAATGCAAATCTGACGAATGCGATCTTAGAAGGAGCATTTGCCTTTAATGCGAAGTTTGAGGGAGCGACGATCGAGGGAGCCGATTTTACAGAGGTTGAGTTTCGAGAAGATGCTCAAAAGCTGCTCTGCAAATCAGCAAAAGGGGTTAACCCGGTGACAGGTCGAAAGACACGAGACACGCTTGATTGTGATTAGAAAAACTATTCGTTCATTGTCTTATAGGTTGCCACTGCTGACGGTGAAATTCGGTTGAGATAACGGAAGATCCAGTATTTGAAAATCGTATCCAAAATCACTGGAAACGTCGCAATAAACAAAAAGATGAAATTGTGACTAGCCGGAAGTCCAAAGTGTCTTGCGATTCCTTCTAACAACACTTCCCAACCGTGCGGAGAGTGAAACCCTACAAAGATATCTGTGAATAAAATAATGATGAATGCTTTAGCGCTGTCACTTAAACCATAGACAATTTCATCAATGAAAGACTTAAAAATAGCAATCTCTCTTTTGCTTTTGAGTAGCACGATCGTCAGCGCGATCGCCGCCAAAATATCGGAGATCCAGTTTTTAATTGCGTCTCCACTTTGATAAGCAAAAGTGTCCGCGATTTCTCCTGCTTTCTCCTTCACTCTGGCTTCGATTTCTTCGCCCACGATCGGAGCGCGACCCAGAGTTTCACTGACTAAGTTTTCAAAATTGAGCAGTTCTTCATAGCGTTTCAGTTCTCCAAGAGCCTCTTCTGCCATCTCAGAATTGATGAAAATGCTGCCTTGTTCCTCCGCTTTAAATTGCCTAGAGATCGCCGCTCCGAAGGCGAAGTTGTTAGACAGTAAGATGTTTCTGGAAACTTGCTGCACCAGCAACGGAACTAAAATCAAAGTTAGGATAAATCTTAGTGCTAAAACAGTTTTAACTTTAGAACTGCGAAATGTTTGAACGACTTCCTGTTCAGATTTAGGGTCTAAGTCTCGCTTGAGACGATTTAACGTTCCTAAGATTGATCGAGGTAATAAACCCGTTTTGTCAGAGACCGTTTCAAAGTCGGCAATCCGATCGGAGTTAGGCGCATAAGAAACCGCATCAATTTCGTCAAGATTGATGCTCACGGCACCATTATTATTGTCTTGAATCGGAACCAATGAGGTTGAAGAAACCGTCAACAAATTTTCTGTGTGATATCTTGCTAACACCTCGTCAATAAACCTGAGCTTCTCGATCATGATGGCGGGTTTATCTCTCGCCATTGGCACTAATCGAGAAGAAGCTACTTCGGGTGTCTCGCTCATTCTTAACGGGCGATCGGACAGAGCAGGATTCGTGACATTTAGAGTTGATCGGCTGAGTTTGAATTCTGAAAGCCCTAGCCGCACTGTCTTGAGATATTTCTTCAGATCCGCTTCAAAAAAAGCGAATACATTCGGACTCATATTCGTCGAATTGGGTGCGATCTTTTTGCTATTAAAATGTTCATCTTCGATCGCTTTAATTTTTAATGCAGAATCATAAGCTTGGTCTAAAGCGCGATCGGGTGTTTCTAAATACCACCGTTCGGCGCGGGTTAGATAACTCTTAAATCTAGCAAAAATTGATGTTTTCATGGCACAAACTTAAAATCGCTCTCCCTCGGCTGTAGTGATTTGACCACAATTTGCGGGTCAGAGACAAGTTGCTTATCTGCTCAGTTGCAGCAATCACTGAGTAATATTGAACACGGTATAACTGAAGAGAACATGTTGATTCAGACAGTGTAGAGAGAATAAGCCAAGCCGTTTTGAAATCAGACGATCGTTGACACAGTTTATTTTAAACCTGCTTTTTGTAACGATCTACGATAGAGAGAGTCTTAGCGTCTATCAACATCAGGCGTTGTGAGTGCCAAAAGTTGGAGTCGCTAAGTATCCTAACAAATTCATCTAGGGCTAATTTGTGCTTTCACAATCTATTTGGGTCATCGGTGCGACACGAAGCGGCAAAACGACACGATTAGTCCGTCAGTTTTGCGACTGGGTTCGCCCTGCGATCGAGCCATCCTCTAATCAGGCAAACATTGGTGTGCTGGTGCTGGCGGCGATCGGCGATAACCGTCTCGATCTGGTCGATCGGCTGACAGCAGCCACTCAAGGCAAGTGTCCTTTTAGAGCCACGACTCCCCTGGGATTTTTTGAAGATGAGGTGATGCTGTTCTGGTCGCTGCTGATTCAAAACTTGGGGCTAAAAGCACAGTTTCCAGTCAGACTTCGCCCCGAAAACGAGCAAGAACTCGCGACTCGTCTTTGGAGAGTAGAACTTGATGACGCGATCGGGCGATCGGGCATCTCAGAAGCGCGACTCGTGCGACGAATTCTAGACTTGATGCAGTTAGCGAATTTAAGCGGAATCACGATCGAAGACATTCCAACTCTTCTAGAGCAGGGCTTACCCAGGCAAACAGACGAACCGGGGAGCGAACTACCTTTGCCCTACGAAACGGTCTGTGAAATGCTTCAGCGCTGGCGTACCTGGTGTCTGCGTCGTGGACTGCTGACCTATAGCCTGATTGCCGAGCTATATTGGCGCTATTTGCTGACTGACCTCACCTATCAGCAACACCTGACCCAGCGTTATCAGGCAGTCTTAGCCGATGATGTCGATGAATATCCCGCGATCGCGCGTCATCTGTTTGAGTTTTTGCTTAACCAGAATGTTGCAGGAGCCTTTAGCTTTAACGCTGATGGAGCCGTGCGGCAAGGGTTGGGGGCAGACCCAAGCTATCTACAAGGATTAGCTCTCCAATGTCAGCAAGAAGTTTTGAGCGATCGAGTCGTCACTTGTCTCGCTGATAATCTGAGTGAGTTGATCGTAGAATTAGTCACTGATCCGGTCTTCTTCGCCACGCTCCCGGAGTCTGTCCAGACCATTCAAACCACGACTCAAGCACAACTACTCCGGCAAACTGGCGATGTGATTACCAAAGCCATCCAATCAGGACAGGTTGAGCCGCGAGAAATTGCCTTGATTGGGCCGGGTATCGATCCGATCTCTCGCTACGCGCTGGCTGCCATTCTCACCCGTCGAGGCATTCCGGTCGAAACGCTCAATGATCAGCGTCCCCTGTCTAGTAGCCCAATTATTCGAGCGTTGTTGACGCTTCTAACGCTCGTCTACCCAGGTTTAGGGCGATTGGTTGATCGAGACACGATCGCCGAAATGCTTGTCGTCTTAAGCCAAAAATCGAGTTCACAAACTCCGCCCGATCGCGACTCTGACGAGATTTCTTCATCTTTTCACGCTTCATCGTTCCTCATCGATCCAGTTCGTGCCGGACTGATCGCCGATCACTGTTTTGAGCCTCACCCCGATCGTCCTTGTTTGCTTCCTGCTGTTACCTTTCCGCGCTGGGATCGGTTGGGATATCAAACCACTAAAGCCTATGAAGAGATTGTGCTGTGGATAGACGGGCAGCGATCACAACTATCACAACGGTTGCTTGCAAGTCCGGTAGTGTTGCTCGATCGAGCCATTCAACGATTCTTTTTGGGCGGAAGTCATCTGCCTTTTGATCAACTCGCCGCTTTGAGAGAACTGATTGAAACCGCACAGCATTATTGGGAGGTTGATGCTCGACTGAGAAAAATTGATAAAACCGACGCGCCTCCCTCAATGACGGTGAGCCGATTTGTTCAATTGCTCAGACAAGGAACTGTGACCGCCAATCCGTTTCCAGTTAGACCGATCGGGCCTGCTAGCAATGCCGTCACCTTAGCAACGGTGTTTCAATATCGGTCTAGTCGGCGTGTTCACCGTTGGCAGTTTTGGCTAGATGCGGGGTCAACTCGCTGGCTGAGTGGGGTAGACTCGCTATTTGCGGCTCCTTTGTTCTTGCAAGATTGGTCGGGCAAGACTTGGACAGCCGATGACACGCAGACTTCTAACGAGCAGCGCTTAAGACGAATTTTGCTCGATCTATTAGGTCGCGCCGAAGAACGAATATTTCTTTGCTATGGCGACTTAGCGACCAATGGGCAGGAACAGACGGGTATTTTGACAACGCTGGTGAACGCAGCAATTCCGATCGTACTGCCTGCTTCCGAAGAAAGTGCAACTGAACCAGCGATCGCTTAGATAATCACCGCCAACAACTCAGCCTCAATCTCTCGCGGGTACAGGAGCCAAACTTTTTCCACGGGTTGAGTCAGCGTTTTGACAAGCGGTGATAACTCACTGATTTCTTGCAAACCCGTTGATGTTTGGAGATTAATTCCTCGCTGATAGAGCGTGTAACCTCGATTGATAAAAGTTCTCAGCCCTGCATAATAGTTGGGGACAAATCCAGCTTCTGTTAATAAATAATGCACTTTGTCTAGAAGTGTCTGGCGATCGCTTTCCCCTAAATGACTAACCTCTAGCGCCTTTAGCAAGTCTCGGTCTAAAAAACGCCGACATAAATCAGCCAAAACCGCGTCAGGATGATGTTGCCAACGCTGTAAATGGTAAACAAACACCCCATCATCGGCAGATAGATATTGATCGAGTGTGATTTGATTGCAGTCTTCACTCAACCAGGCGGTGACGGTTTCATCGGCAGTTAGCTGGTTAGCCTGAAGCAGAGTGCGGGCACGATCGCACGTTTGATTCAATACCCAAGTCGCCGCAATATTTTTGGGATGGTTATAAATCTGGGCATACATAAAATAGCGGACGATCAGGTAATGCTCGATCGCCGCGATGCCTTTCTGCGCTACCACTAATTGCTGACTGACCGGATCGTATCTTAGTGCCATGAGAATGCGATCGAGGTCAATCTTGCCGTAAGATGCCCCCGTAAAATAACTATCGCGCATCAAATAATCGAGGCGATCGCAGTCAAGCTGACTCGACACCAACTGCGACACCAAGGGCACCGGATATTTTTTTAAGTAAGTTTGTTCAATCTGATCTAACAGATTTGGATGAAAGCGATCGAGCAGTTCACAAATCGGATGATATTCTCGCAAGATGCGCCGCGTCCAGTGCTCGTGATCGCAGCCAAAAACCTCTTCAGCCGTGTGACTGAAAGCCCCATGTCCAATGTCGTGCAACAGTGCCGCACACAGCACCACAGGGCGATGAACTTGTAGCTGAGGATAGGATTTGGCCAGGCGATCAAACGCCCGCCGAGCCACTGCCATCACGCCCAATGAATGGGTAAATCGCGAACCCTCTGCCCCGTGAAACGTCAAACTCGCTGGGCCTAACTGCCGAATTCGTCGCAATCGCTGAAACGCAGGCGTGTCAATCAAGCGGATCAGCAACGCTTCGGTAGAATCGCTGCTGTTAAGAGTAATCGCACCATGTAAAGGATCGTGATAGGTTCGCTCAGAGTTGGGCAGCAAAAGAATGAACGGTAAAGGACAGGTCGATTGTTCTCTCTTTAACTTGCACCTGCAACCAGAGCATCAGACCCGATCGCGTCTATAGCCGCTTTGTATTGGCGATCGCTAGGCGTTCCAATCTGATCGAGCGTGATGGGGTCAAGCGGCACCACTTGATCCGGGACGATTCCCAACTTGTTGATATCTTTGTGGCTCGGCGTTTCATACTTCGCAACGGTGACAGCCAGTCCCGCTCCATCGGACAAGTCAAACAGAGATTGAATCAACCCTTTGCCAAAGGTTTTTTCACCCAGAATGATCGCCCGTCCGTTATCCTTCAAAGCGCCTGCTAAAATCTCGCTGGCGCTGGCAGTGCCCTGATTGACCAAAACGACCATTGGATCTTTAGTTAAAGCATCTCCCATCGCTTCAAAGCTGCCCATCGTGCCTTGCCGATTGACGGTATAGACGATCGTGCCTTCATCAATCCACAGCCGCGCGATGTCAATCCCAGCTTGCAGCAACCCACCAGGATTGTTTCGCAAATCTAGAATGTAGCCATCGGCTCCCTGTTTTTCAAGTCGGGCGATCGCGTGTGCCACCTCAGCCGTAGCGTTGGCGTTAAATTGACTCAGCCGCAAGTAGGCAAGTTTTTTGCCATCGGGTTGAGGACGCAACTCCGCATAAACCGGGTTTAACTCAATGCGATCGCGCACCAAATCAACGTCTAAAGCTGCTTCATCTTTCCGACTGATCGTCAGCGTGACTCGGCTGCCGATCTGACCTCGCATCCGTTCAGCCGCATCGTCGAGTGATAGCCCTTCGGTCGAAACGCCATCAATCATCAAAATGTTGTCTGCGGGTCGAATTCCTGACTTGGCGGCAGGCGATCCTTCAACCGGAGCAATCACCCTCAGCCGCTTTGTCTCTGGATCTAACGAAATCTGTAACCCTACCCCCGTCAGTTCTCCAGACGTGCTGGTTTGCAAGCTGCGATATTGATCGGGCTTCAGCAAGCGCGTAAACGGATCATCCAACCCCGCGATCATCTGCTGGATTGCGGTATAGCTGGCTTCGCGATCGGGCAGCGGTTGCTTTAAATATTTCTCTCGAATTGCCCACCAATTTTGATGATTAAAGCTGGAATCGACATAAGCACGATCGACAATCCGCCAAACTTCGTTGACCAGCCGTTGCTCGTCGGTAAAAGCGCCAGCAGAAGGAGCCACAATGCCCCAAATGAGGGCGATCGCCAGAGCAAACTTAGACAGTAAGCGAATCCAAGAAAAACGTTTTCCCATAGTGATCGATCCTAACTGGAAATGTCCGCAAATTTCTACCTTGCCAGAGAGATGTGAATTTTGTTTAACAAATTTTTTAGAAATAAAACTTTTCTTTACAAATATTTAAACGCGATCAGCAACTTGAAGCGGACTCTAAAAACAGCCAAACTTTGGCGAATTGCCGCTTCCACAATGTAATCGACCATTGGGCTGTGTTACATTTTTTATGAACAGCAATCATGTTTAGGAACGCTTGCTTTATGGCAAATGTGTACGACTGGTTTGAGGAGCGCCTCGAAATTCAGGCGCTAGCCGAGGACGTAACCAGCAAGTACGTGCCGCCTCATGTCAATATCTTCTACTGCTTGGGTGGAATCACGTTAACTTGCTTCCTGATCCAGTTTGCGACTGGGTTTGCGATGACTTTTTACTATAAACCAACTGTCGCCGAAGCATTCTCCTCGGTGCAGTATTTAATGAACGACGTTAACTTCGGTTGGCTGATTCGTTCCGTCCATCGCTGGTCTGCCAGCATGATGGTGCTGATGATGATCTTGCACACCTTCCGGGTATACCTGACGGGTGGCTTTAAAAAGCCTCGTGAGTTGACCTGGGTGACGGGTGTGATTTTGGCGGTGATTACCGTTTCCTTTGGGGTGACGGGTTATTCTCTGCCTTGGGATCAAGTTGGCTATTGGGCAGTCAAAATCGTGTCGGGCGTGCCTGAAGCGATTCCGATCGTGGGCACTTTGATTGCTGACTTGCTGCGTGGCGGTGCGAGTGTGGGTCAATCGACTCTGACTCGTTATTACAGCGCTCACACCTTTGTGTTGCCCTGGCTGATCGCTGTGTTCATGCTGGCGCACTTCTTGATGATTCGCAAGCAAGGCATCTCTGGCCCCTTGTAATCGATTTTAGGTTTTAGATTTTGGATGATGAATTCAAAATTGCGACTCTGAAATTTGCTTGCTGTTTCCTTATCTGCTGATTTCCCTCTTAAGGAGAGCCTCTTTCAACCATGGCAACTGTTAAGAAGCCGGATCTAAGCGATCCTCAGTTACGTGCCAAGTTGGCGAAAGGTATGGGTCACAATTATTACGGTGAACCCGCCTGGCCTAACGACTTGCTTTATATCTTCCCAGTGGTGATTTTGGGCACGATCGCTCTTTGTGTCGGTTTAGCAGTGCTTGACCCCGCATCGACGGGCGAACCTGCAAACCCCTTTGCAACACCTCTGGAAATCTTGCCAGAGTGGTATCTCTATCCCGTGTTCAACATCCTGCGCGTGGCACCTAACAAACTGCTGGGTGTGGTGCTGATGGGTTCTGTACCCTTGGGTCTGCTAATTGTTCCGTTTATTGAAAACGTGAACAAGTTCCAAAACCCTTTCCGTCGTCCGGTTGCTACCGCAGTTTTTCTGTTTGGTACGGTTGTGACGCTTTGGTTAGGCATTGGTGCAGCCTTCCCGGTGAGCCAAGCGCTAACTCTAGGTTTATTCTAAGAGATTTTTCAATCTCAATTGTGGTGCCTACAATTCTCCTTATTTCTAAGAGAATCGTAAGCACCACTTTTTTTATAGGTTCGTTAAAATTGCAGCGTCAGAACAGAAATTCTGGAGGGTGATTTTCATGACTGCCCAAACAATTTCAACGCAAGAGCCGCTTCAAGAAAAGCGCGACTACACTCCAGAAGAGTATCTAGAACTGGAGGAAAAAGCGGAGTGTAAAAGCGAATATGATGATGGAATTATCACACCGATGACAGGTGGAACGACAGAGCACAATCAAATCGCTGGAAACTGCTACATCGCTCTGAGTATTGGTCTTAAAAGACAGAGTTTTAGAGTTTTCTTTGGTGACGTGCGTTTATGGATACCAAAAACTCAGAACTTTAAGTATCCCGATGTCATGGTGGTCGCTGGAGAACCGGAGTATTATAAAAACCGCAGAGATACGATTATCAACCCTCAAGTCATTATTGAAGTTCTATCAGATTCAACTGAAGCATTTGACCGAAGTGAAAAGTTTAGGCTATATCAAACGATTCCAACGTTTCAGGAATACATTTTAGTCAATCAAAGTAAAGTTGAAGTCGATCAGTTCTTTAGAATTGAAAATAAACGTTGGTCGCTTTATGAATACGATCGTGAAGATGCTGAACTAACTTTGAAATCTTTTGAACTGTTAATTCCAATTCTGGATATTTATGACAAAGTTAATGTCGAAAAAGAGAGTAAGTAACCGTTAAGTTAGCATTGCTGCCGCAAAAGGAACCAGCAGAGTTGCTTCTTTCGGAATGTCACGAAGCATAAAGAATGATTGCGATCGCACGACCGACCACCCCCAACTTTAATTTGCCGTATCCCTTTCTAGGCAAAGGTTTGATCGGGTTTACTCTCTTTTCATCATCTGGTTGAGCGAATGCAGCGATCGTCCACAGTCTCCTCATCTCTGAGACAATCGGTAAGCGACAACACTCCATTCAGGGATAGGCTGCTAGAGACAACCCTCTCTACACCCCACCCTTAACACCTTAAGAATTCAGATCAGATAAGGGAGACACCGTATGAAATTGGCTTACTGGATGTATGCAGGTCCGGCTCACATTGGCACTCTCCGCATTTCCAGTTCTTTCAAAAATGTCCATGCCATCATGCATGCCCCGATCGGAGATGACTATTTCAACGTCATGCGCTCAATGTTAGAGCGCGATCGTAACTTTACTCCGGTGACGATTAGCTCGGTCGATCGCAATGTGTTGGCACGCGGCTCTCAAGAAAAAGTAGTAGATAATATCACCCGCAAAGACACCGAAGAAACGCCGGACTTGATTGTGCTGACCCCAACCTGCACCTCCAGCATTTTGCAAGAAGATCTGGCAAATTTTGTGCAACGGGCGCAAATTGATACGAAGTGCGACGTGCTGCTAGCCGATGTAAATCACTATCGATTTACAGAACTGCAAGCTGCCGATCGGACTCTCCAACAAATCGTTCAGTACTACATTGCAAAAGCGAAAAAGAAGGGTCAACTGCCCGAAGGCAAAACCGAAAAGCCCTCAGTCAACATCATCGGTATCTCTTCTCTAGGGTTTCACAACCAGCATGACTGCATTGAATTGAAGCGCTTGATGGCAGACATCGGCGTTGAAGTGAATGCGGTGATTCCTGAAGGGGCTTCGGTTCTGGAACTCAAGAATTTGCCGAGAGCCTGGTTTAACTTGGTGCCCTACCGCGAAATTGGCTTGATGGCAGCAGAATTCTTGAAAGAAGAATTTGGGATGCCCTATGTGGATATTACGCCGATGGGTGTCGTTGAGACGGCGCGGTGCATTCGCAAAATTCAAGAAGTCGTGAATGCTCAGGGTGGCGATGTGAACTATGAAGAGTTCATCGAAAATCAAACCCTGTATGTGTCTCAAGCGGCTTGGTTTTCTCGATCGATTGATTGCCAAAATCTCACAGGCAAAAAAGCAGTTGTCTTTGGTGACAACACTCACGCTGCTGCCATGACAAAAATTTTGTCACGCGAGATGGGCATTCAAGTCGTCATGGCAGGAACGTATTGCAAAGCCGATGAGAAATGGTTCCGCGATCAGGTGAGTGAATACTGCGATGAAGTTTTGATCAGTGACGATAATGGCGCAATTGCAGACGCGATCGCCCGCATCGAACCCTCGGCAATCTTCGGAACTCAAATGGAACGCCACGTCGGCAAGCGGTTACGGATTCCGTGTGGGGTGATTTCGGCTCCGATTCACGTTCAAGATTTCCCGATCGGCTATAAGCCTTTCTTAGGCTATGAAGGCACCAATCAAGTGGCTGATTTGGTCTACAACTCCTTCACCTTGGGCATGGAAGATCATCTGCTGGAAATCTTTGGCGGACACGACACCAAAGAAGTGATCACGAGAGGAATGTCTGCCGATTCTGATATGAATTGGACGAAGGAAGCCCAACTAGAGCTAAACAAAATTCCTGGATTTGTGCGCGGCAAAATCAAGCGAAACACCGAGAAGTTTGCGCGCGATCGTAATTTATCCGAGATTACAGTCGAGGCAATGTACGCCGCGAAGGAATCGGTTGGCGCTTAATCTCTAATAATTCTCGTTTTTGTCGTAACTCCTGCCGATCTATGGTGGGAGTTTTTTGTTTGAGTTTAATACTTCACAACGTAGCGATCGAGATCTCGAATCTGCGGGTCAGAGAACTGCGTCAAAATCTTCCAAAGCACTGTGTAGCTACCATCGGCGCGACGACTGACCGGACGGAAGGCAAACAACAAATCACTGCTGGGTGTCTTTAATAAGTCTCTGAGAGATGAGCGTTCGTTCGGCAGAAGGGTTCGTCCTGATGTGATGATTTCAGGAACTTTAAACTGAATCGATCGCACCAAATAAGTTCGATTCATAGCTGCGGTTGCCTGATTCAGCAAAGGTTGGCTCAGATTCAAACCGCTAACCTTGCCAGTCATAAAGCGACGACGATCGGCTTGAATGGCTTCTAATTCTGAAGGCGGACGGTAGCTATAGAAAAATTGCAGCGCTTCTGACAAGCCAGACACCTGCTCAGACGAAGGCAAAAGAAGGGTTTCGAGTGCCACATCTCCCAAATCGGTCATAAACCCATAGTCTAAATCGGTCTGCACGATTTGAAAGCGATCGCCCTCAATCCGAATAGCTAAACGGGGAGATAAGCCCTGCGATCGCTGCATCAAAATCGCTAGAGGAAGCGAATCTGCGGCAGTCGGAGCGAGTCGATTTTCTAGTGTATTAGATGCAGCGCGATCGGACTCAGAGGACAGTAGACGCGCAATGCCAGTATTGGGCTGAGACAAGAAAGACGTGTAAGGCTGAGACTCTTGAGGATATAAATCAATAGGAGTCTGCCCACTCTGCAATTGCACCGGAACCGTAAACCGAACCGCTACCGGAAAAGCCGACTGAACTTGCAGTAAATGACTTCTGCTCGACTGAACGATCGCCAAAATATCATCGGGTGGCTGAATGGCAGGCGCGATCGGAATTGGAAGATTCTCGCTCGGACTTTTCGCCACTCGCCCGATGATTTGAGGCGCAGCGATCTCTTTGGCTACCACGCCCACTCGTCGATCGAGCCGCGCTCTCAAAGGCTCTAACTCACGAGCAGAGGTATACAACGCACAATAAACCTGAGCTTCCTCTAAGCTAACAGCATCGGTTCCAGCAACACTTCCTGCTCCACTACTATTAGCGGGATTTGAAGCACACAGAATTTCTGGCGCAGGATAACTGCTCTTGAGGAAGCGATCGACCGCAGAAGCCTGTAAAAATATTTGCCCCTGCACTGCCCGAAGTCGATCGCCATCAGAGCTAGAGAGCGAGCGCTCAATGCGATTTAACAGCACCAGATGACTTTGAGCGAGTCGCTGTGCCTCAAGCCAATAATCACGACCCGGATCGATCGGATCGATCGTAGGAGCCGTAGAACTGGTGCTGGCTGATGCGATCGATTGCCCCACTAGGGAACCAAAGCAAGATGCTATCAACACAAA
Organism: Phormidesmis priestleyi ULC007; assembly: GCF_003003695.1. Classification (NCBI taxonomy): domain Bacteria; kingdom Bacillati; phylum Cyanobacteriota; class Cyanophyceae; order Leptolyngbyales; family Leptolyngbyaceae; genus Phormidesmis; species Phormidesmis priestleyi. The sequence goes on along the minus strand of NZ_PVWG01000042.1, from coordinate 11,468 downwards.
CAAAAAGAGGCGAGGCATTTTAATGAACCCTTTGATCACAGCCATAGGAAAAACTTTTAGATGATTTGATTCTCATGCAAGAGAAATGTTAGCCAATTAAAAAAATTTACTATTCGACAGATTTTTTAGCGGTAAGCTGGTTGAATCGAAACCATAAGTTGATTTCTCATTCACACTAATTATGAGTCAAGATAGAAACCAGACTTGCTCGGTCTGTGGCGTTAAAATCCTCAAAATGATTGGAGGAGATCGGGTGATCTTTGCAACCGGAGCGCACTCAACGCGAGCGATTTTATGGGCGCGGGTCTGCCAATATACCCAAAAATCGGGCTGCATCAATCAAAATCAGAATACCACTGGACAGATTTAACCCAGTGATCGTGATCAACTGCACCACAAATCCTTCACACGTTAAACTTTAGGCCCAAAAGCGATCGGCTTCGCAAGCCTAGAAGGAAGCGCGTCCAGCTTATGTATACCTAGGCGTTTTTTAAGCCCCCGATCGCGCCGCTCAATTTGTTAGCAGGCATTGCGGGAGAGGAGCAAGCTGTATAGAGAACAAGATCATATCTAAAATGGAGGGGTCGAGGCGAGGATAGGGCCATGATTGCTGAACTTAATCAATCTCGCGTTTCGCCTCAAGAATATCTAGACTGGGAGCCGCTGCAAACTCTTCGTTACGAGTATATCGATGGCGAAGTTTACGCAATGACAGGAGGAACGCTGTCTCATAGCGAGATTGCGGGAAACCTGATTGCGCTGTTGAAGCCCCACTTGCGCGGCAGTGGTTGCCGTGTGCTTGGCTCTGACGGCAAAATCGGCGTGACTGACAACGGGCCTTTCCTCTATCCTGATGTGAGTGTTACCTGCGATCGCCGCGATCAAGGTGCGCTTAAATTTGCTCGTCATCCTCAATTAATCGCTGAGGTTCTTTCTCCTAGCACCGAAGCCTATGACCGGGGTGGAAAGTTTGCTCTCTATCGACGGCTCGAAAGTCTTAAAGAATATATTCTTATCAGTTCTGAATCAATCAGTGTAGATGTTTTTCGCCTGAATGAGAAACGTAGATGGGAATTGATCCCATATGGCGAAGGTGATGAGATTCAACTCCTAAGCGTTAACCTTAGTTTCAGGGTTGAGCAACTCTATGAAGATATTGAATTCATCACTGAAATTCTAGAATAAGCTCAAGTTAGCAACTAATGAAGTAATCATTAGCAGTGCATAGGAATCGTTTGAATAGAACATTACAATAGCAGCAAAGAGGCTGATGCGATCGTTTGAATTTAGGAAAAGCGATCGTTTATGGTTAAATTTGAGCGCGTGATTTAACACTGGTAACATACAACAGAAGAGAGGCTGAGTAGGTTGAGGGGTTGCAAGATTGAGACGTGAACAATCGCTAGCAAGAGGAGCGGTATGCCATTCTCTAGCAAGTGATTTGATGGAATCATACTAAAACAGCTTAGTATTAATCAGCTTCGCGTTATTTTAATAGTGGAATTAATCTAATAAGCTCTTTTATCTTAATTTCTTCTCCCAGCACACCTGTCACATTCGCCAAGCTGTCCGGAGAAACGAATCGGGGTGTTGCTACTAACTATGTTTCGTGAAGGATCTAGCCTTAGTACATATTCCCCCACCAACATTTTCCAATGATTACACTTTTGATCAAAATGATACTTGCTACTTCTATCGCTCAGATTTCCGATATATTTTCCCTCTAATATCCTCACTTTGGAGTATTGCTTTAAGCTACTATCAAGTTGCTCTATACTAGATTGCTTTTGCCGGATATCTTGGTTTAAAGAACTAATTGTTTTGTTGAAAGAGCTTCTTTGGAATTTTAATTCTTTTAAATCTTCATTAGCTCTAGTTAATTCTAGATTTAGCGTATTGATTTGAGCTTGTTGACCTTGATTTGCCGCAGCATAATCTCTGATCTTTTCTTGAAGCTTTAATAGACGAGATTCACGCTCATCTACTGTAATGTTTAACGTGTCTAGTTCCTCTAAATAGTTTGCAAGCTTTTGTCGTACTGTATCGTTTTCATCCTGAAGTCTCGTGATTGTCTTAGATAAAGCACTTTTCTCTTCTTTTAGTTCACTTATAATTTTTCTATTTAGATTTTCTAATTCAGACTCTTCTAGATTAGATACTTCTTTTTCTGACACCGCACGTAACAAATCTTCAATTCTATATAAAGTACCTATTCTGGAAGGACTTGTTTTATCAGCTCTGCGAGTTATTTCTTGAGATAACCTATAAATTGTATCTTGCACTATTGTTTCGGATGGGTAATTACTTCTTACAGCCAAAATTACTTCATCTATAACTGATTCAATCTGTATCAAGTCCTTCTCAGGCTGACTTAAAGTAATGGAGTCAAAGAAATCTTGAACTCTATTTACAATCCGGTATTTTCTGGGCTGACGGGGATTTATTTCATTCTGTAACTTGCCTTTCTTTTGCTTTAAAGTCTCTATCGTTTTAGCTAGTCTCTCATGACTTTCAGTGCCATTTGCTCCTAAATGTTCAAGGACTCCCAGATGTAAATGAGCTTGAAAATCAAGTTTATTTAATCTCTGTATTGATTGGGAATTAATATCTTCTGACTGCAATCGCTTCTGCAATCTATTAACTTTCGAGGCAACAGTCCCTCTGAAGCAGCAAAGCATTAGATCGATAGCTTGACCATAGGGGAATGGGAAGCTAGTAAATAATCCAAAGAAAATTCAAAATATTAAAGTTGTTGCAATAAAAACAAATACTTTGAAGTAGCTTAGAATTTTGCCCCATATACTTAAGGGTTCTAAGTCTTTATCTTGAAGATCAAGATAATAGATGTGAGTTTGTCTATTGTCCTGATGCTGAGAGTTATTGTTCCCACAAGCAGCTTGCTGCCCACCCAAAGCTCCAGTGGAGCTTTGGGTAATTTTCGGCTGTAGGCTTTCAGATGGTTGTTCAGAATCCAAAGGAGATTGGCTCATTTACACAACTGGCAATGTTGTCCATAAAGCTCCTGCCGCTGTGCCTAGCCAACTTGCTATTTTTACCACTAATGGAACAAATTTTTCAAAAATTCGCTTACTAGCGTCTACTGTTTTGTCTACTTCTTCTAGATTTTTTGTAACCCGCTCTAAATTCTTAGAAATTAGTTGTTTGTCAGGCTCTTTTTCCTGTGCTTCTATCTTGGCAGTCTCTAAATATTTCTTAGCTTTTTCCTTCGCTGCTTCAGGTAATTGAGCATTTTGAATCAACTGCTCAATTTGTGCAAGAAGCTCAACTACCTCGGTTTGAGTAGGGATATTGGAAGCAGAAGATTCTTCATTACTCATCGTCTGCTTATTATGATCGCCGATCGCTGCTTGCATTCCTCCAGACATGGAACCTGAATTAGATTGGGAGATGCCACCAGGGTTGCTAGACACAGATACTGACCTCTTGATAAGTGACGACGAACTAGCGCATCATAAACCTTTTCTTACAATAGCAATTTTCCTCACGGAGATCGCCCCCTCACTTCAAATCGATTTGTAGTTTCACGGCACGATCGCTATTTTTTGACTGAGGAATCGCCCGCTTTCCAAACTGCATCTGTGCTGACCTAAGAGGCACGGCCCCACCATTTTGTGTAGCCACACTTCATCGCAGCGCCAGCCACAGGCTCAAGATCACCAGCCCAACTAAGACCAACCAGACTGAGTTTTGACGAAACCAGCCTTTAGTTAAGAAACGGCTGCTGGATTTGTTAAGTGGGCTAACTGAAACAGGCAACCGATCGCTATACAACGTGCACTCTCTTGCATCGGGGCGCTTGGGATAAGTACACGAATCATCGGCATCGTAAATGCAGGTTTTGCACAACGGCTCAATCCCTGTAGCGCGGTAAAGCGGAATGCCAGGATGACCATGCGCTTTGAGGGTCGTGCGGCAATGAGGACACACGATCGCTTGAGCGTCAACCGATTGATGACAACGAGGACATTCTGGCATCGATTCCAGCAGATTCTAAGATTATGTTCCGATGCTAACTTAACAGATTGAAGGGTGAAGTAGATTTTGTGTTAAGTAGGTCGTTGCATAAACTTGCGAACTTGATATTCACCCTCTTCGGCAAAAGGAAACGCCTGACCCATCGCTTCGGCAAACTGACGATCGGTTTCCTCTAATTTCTCGACGGGAATTGATTTCCACCCGTCTCGACTTTCCCAGTGAATCACCATTACGATTTCCATCGGATCTTTAGGATTGATCCACACTTCTTTACCTGCAAACCCTGGATAACTAGCGAGCAACGGTGTCCAAATTTCATCATCTTTTTGGATATATTGCTCCCGCAATTCTGGCGGAACCTTTACTTTGAGCCATTCGATCAGCATTAAACCATCTGTCTATCGCAACGTCTAAGACGTTACCAGAGAATCCTTAAAAATCTGGAACTTTCTGCCTTTGGGCGTAGATTTTGTTAGAGAATGCAGTCAAAGTAGTTTGAGGTACGGACTTCGCGACTGTTAACTGCCTTGCAATTTGACAGAATAGAAGAAGCGAAAAAGTTTGAATTCCCTACAAAGTGTCTAAAGTTTAGAAATACATTTTGTCGATCGTTCAACGGGCTTTTGCAGCACCCGACATAGGAACCAGTATGGATAGCAATAATTGGATTACACAGCTCTTGATGGTGGGCATCGGCACCACTTCTCTCGTGGCAGAAAAGTTTAAAGAGATGAGTGACCAACTCGTCAAAGATGGCAAACTCAACCCCGACCAGGCAAAAGGTTTTGTGGATGACCTGATGGCGCAACTCAAGCAGGGCAACTTTGAAGCTCAGATGCAGCGTCAGATTCGCTACGTGATGCAAGATTTGGGGGTGCCTCGCCAATCTGAAATGGATGAACTGCGGGGACGACTCGATCGACTAGAGCGGCAAGTCCGCGACCTAGAAAATAAGCTCTGGAATGGAACGAAGTAATCGAGAGTGAGAAGATAAAGACATACACGTCAGGAGGTCTGATTTTGAGAGAGATTTTAGTCAGCTTCGGAGTGATGGTGGTTTGCTGTGTGCTGTTGATTGTGGCGCAAGTCGCCAGTCGCAATAGCGCGATCGCGAGCGAGATGCCAATCACAGAGTCCGCTACCATTGCCGAAGTTAACCCCCAAGGTCTAGTTGCTGAAGCACCCAAGCCTACCACCCCTAGCCAAACGACAGAGGAGAAAAATGATATGGCGACACCTGAACGAGTCAGAGTGACCGAATCGGGTCTGCAATATGTGGATGAGGTCGAAGGAACAGGCGATTCTCCTAAAAAGGGGCAAACTGTGACGGTGCATTACACGGGCACGTTGACCGACGGAACGAAGTTTGATAGCTCCCGCGATCGCGGTCAACCCTTTGAGTTCAAAATTGGCGTGGGTCAAGTGATCAAAGGATGGGATGAAGGCGTGGGCACGATGAAGGTCGGTGGTCGTCGCCAACTTACCATTCCTCCCGGCTTAGGCTATGGCGCGCGCGGAATTGGTCCGATTCCGCCTAACTCGACGCTGCTGTTTGATGTGGAACTGCTGAAAGTCAGCTAGTCAACTTTAATGATTTTGGAATCCGCGATCGACCTCGATTTGCGGATTTTTTTGAGCATTATGTAGATGAGCTAAGAATTTCAATCAAAATCCCAACCAGCTTTTCTAGATCAGCCGGAACTGAATAAACGGATGTGTCTCGAATAACGTGTTTTGCAGTCCGATCGTAGATACCAAAATTCCAGCGCTCTCCGTCTGTCACCACTCCATAGAGGAGAGGAGCCGTTGATCTAGTCCATCGGTCGATCGCGATTAGCTCAACCGCGAGCTGGGTAAAGCCTCGCTCTAAATCTGCCTGTTTTGCCTCGACCACCAGCAGGTTGCGTTGAGCCGCGATGTAGTAATCAATTACGCCTTTGAGAAACTCATTGACGACGACAGCATATTCTAGATTGAGGCGATTGTTTGTAATCTCGCAGACCTCCAAGAGGATTGGGAAGACGATCGCTTCGCGTCTTGAAGATTCGTTGTTCAAGCTGACGTGACGCAATGCCCGATCGAGATTTCGTCTCAAGTCCTGCAAGTTGACGGGGGCTGAGGATTCTGAAAACAAGAGCTTTTCGCGCTCTGTGGTGCAGTTGAGTTCAGCGAGAATGTCTTCCAGCGTGAACGGAAGATCGAAGTATTGACTGAACGAATAGGACTCGTTGGGATTGAGAATGGAGGGGCGATCGGACATTTTCTCAAAACGATCGCGCCTATTTAGTGGGTTAGTCGTCATGATTGGACGTGAAAGCAATTAATTTGATTTTAAGCTCCGTGCGATCGATAGATTAATAATTGATTTAGAATCCGCGATCGACCTCGATTTGCGGATTTTTTGTAACTACTCAGGCTCAAAACATCGTAAGGATTTGCGAGAAGGCACAAAAGGTAAATACTCACGACCCGATAAAGACATACTCGACCTCATCCAAAATATGTGAGCCAATGTAGGGGCTTAATGACTCGATGGTAATCAGATCGACCGTCCTGCCAAACAGATCTTCTAGAAAAAAAGATAGGTGTATGAAATTGTCGAAGGTTTTTTGATCTGGCTCAAAAGCAACCAAAATATCGACATCGCTGCGATCGTGGATCGCACTATCTCGCACAAACGAACCGAAAACACCGCAACGACTCACCCCAAAACGGTGTAGATCCTGTTGATATTCCTGAAGAAGAGACAGGACTTGAGCTTTCGTTTGTATAGGTATTATTTGCATAGACTAATTACCTAATGCTGAGTCTGTCACAGCCTCACAGATAGCTTTAAAGCAGCAATCCGATCGAGGCATGAGTAAGCTAACGGTGCGGTTGAGCGACTGCCAGTAAACTTTGCATCCATACACCAAGATCTCTGGTCAGTCCGCTCCAAGTGGGTTGTTAGCCCGTCCACTTGAGCGAACGTGCAGATGCAAACTCAAGACTCTAAAATAGATACAACCCAAATTAACCAAACAACTTATGCCTCTCACCGAACTTGTACCACACCTTAAAGAGCTATCTTATTCTGACAAACTCTTGCTATTACACTTTCTGATTGCTGAGTTATTAAAGGAATCGGGTTTAGTACCATTAGACACTAAAGGCAAAACAGCCAGTCAAGGGTTACATGACTCTTTTGAAGCGGCTGCTGTTTTAGCAAAAGCATTGGCAGAGGAAAAAGTAGCTCCACATGGCTGATAAAGTTAGATTTGCTTTCACAGAGATAGATCCAGATCTTGGTACATTGAGTACACTACCCTATCTACCGCTAACCCTAACTTACCGAGACCAATCTATAAACGTCTCTGGCTTGCTAGATAGAGGTTCTAGCGTTAATGTGTTGCCTTACGAAATGGGTTTAAGGCTAGGAGCAGTTTGGGAACGCCAAAGGCTTTCTGTTCCACTAGGGGGAAATTTGGCTAGGTTTGAGGCACGGGCATTAGTGTTGACGGCAAATGTTGAGCGATTTTCCCCAACAGAATTGGCTTTTGCCTGGACACAGGACAAGAATGCTCCGTTGATTTTGGGACAAATGAATTTCTTTTTGGCGTTCGATGTGTGCTTCTACCGGGCTGAATCAGCGTTTGAAATTAGCCCAAAACTAACTTAACTAAGAGATTGGGATGAAACATTTATCTTTGAAGCAAACGCCGTAACGATTTCACTAACTATCGTGTTGAATAACAGGAAGCAAGTTCACGCAAAACAGTTTGAACTTCTTCTACAGGTGCAGACTGCATTCTGACTTTAGCTGCCTCATAGATGGCTTTAAAGCAGCACCAGATCGAGGCATGAGTAAGCTAACGTCCCGATTGAACGGCAGCAGATTGCCTTGAACAACAAACGAAAAGACTCTCAACTGTCTGCTCCAATCGGATTATTAGACCGTGTTTGAGAGGGATGCAGGCAGAGATGTTATTCTAACTTCACCGTTTGATCTTCCTTCCATTTCTAACTTGTAGTCTTCCAGCAACCCCATTCCAATCAGTGAATCTGTTTCTGCTGCGTTGATTTCAACCTCCCTCATCTTTCCATCCCAAATCACAACACCGACAAACATCTCGAAATATTGAAGACTGCCGTCTCCTAAAATCACCCTTTGAAATCCTCTCAATGTGAATCCCAGTTGATCAATAACATCTCTAGGTAAGGTTAGATCTCCTGTAAATCCTGTATCAATGATTGCTCTGACACTCTTCAACTGTTTACTGTCACCCACGATCGCAACCTGAATGATTGCTTCTCGATTTGCGTTCACGTATCCTGAGATCATTGTGATCAGCCCGCCTCAAAGTATCCGATTCGATGAACGGCAAGATGACCAATGCGGACAAACCAAATTTGAGCATCGGGATGATGAGCCAGCAAAAGATCGGATGCGGTTATGCTGTTTTTACCAATCTCAAAGGCTCCGGTTTCAATATCGATCGCGACAATTCTCCCATGATTACCTTCCTCGACTTGAGGGCGCACTTGAGATTCATAGATCTCATCACCCCGTCGAGCAAACTCTTCTTTGCTGTAGCGGGGTTGTCGAACTGTCATAGGCTTGCTCTTGTTTCAATCTTTGCCTTCTCATTTTAATCTAGGAGATTGCACCGACGGTCACAGTTCCAACTGAGATCGAGTTTTTGGACAGTGCTGTGGGAGAAAGAGTGCTGGGTTTCCTTTTGTCAACCCAGCCTACGGCGATCGTGGATTGCACTATCTCGCACAAATGAACCGAAAACACCGCAACGACTCACCCCAAAATGGTGTAGATCCTGTTGACATTCTTGAAGAAGAGACAGGACTTGAGCTTTCGTTTGTACAGGCATCATTTGCATGGACTAATCACCTGATGCTGAGTCTATCACAGCCTCACAGATAGCTTTAAAGCAGCAATCCGATCAAGGCATGAGTAAGCTAACGTTCCGGTTGAGCGGCAGCAGATCGACTTGAACGATAGACGAAAAATCTCTCAACTGTCCGCTCCAACCGGATTGTTAGACCGTGCCACACCGATCTTTTAAAAAACAATTCCTAGCCGTCCTTCCTCTTCAAATTAACTGTTGTGCAACGATGACCGTCTATTTCCCCGGAGAATGTTTTTAACGCTTCATCGAATTGACCTTGAAACGGGAACGCCGTCCAAGATGAGGCAGGTTTATTTATCCACGTTCCCCGTGGAAACCTCATACGCAGGGAGGTAGAGTTAAAATCTCCTTCATATCGAGCCATCCCACGAGGAACATTTGGATTTTCTGGAACAGGATATAGAGAAAAGTCAGCAATGACCTTGTTGCCAACTTGATCAATAGCTACAGTCACGCCAGTTATACCTTGTGAACAGGTATATGTACCAACCCATTGCCCCGATATGCTAGATTCCTTTGGTGTGGGTGTGGGTGTCACAGACTTTGGTGATTCTACGGGACGCTCTGGAATAGAACCAACTTGAGCTTGACCTGACTTAGTAAACCGAATAACTCTGACTTGATTTCGATCTATCGATAAGTTGACTTTAAAGCTCTGAGTTGGGTAACCTGCCTTACTCAAGGTGATGGTAACGTCTTCCTCGGCAAGGATTTTGATTTTAGCGTAGCCATTGCTATCAGTAAGTTCAGGCTCAGGAGATCCTTTTTTCCCAATAACCTCAACTTTAACTCCCTCTAGAGCTTCCCCTGTTTCTGTTTTTGTAACAAGTTCAATATCTTTCTGTGGTACAACACAATTATCTGATGGCAGCCCTATGCTACATCTAAAATCTGGAACAGTAAGGACCGTAGCAATAGAGCCAACTAAAGTTACAAGAAAACCCCACTTAACATAGTTAAAATCTTTAAAGCTCATAAGAATGGCTGAAACATCAATTTCGCTGTCATACTCGCTGGGTTTCCGTTCTAAATATTATATTTTGCGACCTTTTGAGGTTAAGACCTTTTTCCACTACACATCTTAGCAATACCAAGAATGGCGCAGCACGCGCCAATCATTTCTGGATCAGCACAGCCATTTGGTCCGATGGTTGGAATTTTAAACTTAACAACTTGATCTTTAGAAGACACATATGCAATGCTACATGCCTTAAATCTTCGCCTTGCAAGAAGAGTAGCCTCAAATAGGCTTTTGTCTGCAAGAGCATTCTTCACATATTCTGAGCAAGAGTCGCCACCATGCACAACTCGATGCGCACAGGAATAACCTTTCCTTGGCGAGAGATGGTATTGATAGCCACCAATAAGCGATATAGCGATTGAACGTAGTGAATGATCGAGAAGTGATAGTAGTTTTCTAAGAATCCAACCTTTACTGCGTCTCTTCGTAGCGTAGTATGAACCGTCAATAGATCGTGTTACATCTCTCATGCTGTAAATCAATGCTCCGACCAGTTTGTGTAAATAAAAAGAGGTTATGGGACAAAACGCCGAAGCAACTAAAGTCTCCCACTAAAGTGGGTAGTTTCGACTAGCGTGCTGGGACAATGAAACTCTATTTCAGAGACGCACTTTACACATTTCATGTTTTTCCTGTAGCTGACTTGCGTTTCCAATTAATTAAGGTAAGTAGGTCGGTGCAGTTAAATATAAGACCCTGTAGGATGGGTTAGCAATAGCGTAACCCATGCTGTCTAAAGGCTTGATGCGTTACGGCTACGCCTAACACATCCTACGGTTAATTACACTCACCTACTTAGACGCATCCCTGAAAGAGTGGGCTTAAGAAGATTTCCACAAAGCTATGTCGTTTGCGTATCTTGTCTCATCGAGAGCAAGATGCTCACCCTACGATTGAGAACCCTACTAAAGAAACCTCCTAATCAAAGACTAGTGCAGCGTCAAAACTAAAAATTAGGGTTGGCGATCTCTAAAAGCTCCATTCAATAGTCATTTCCGCAGATGCCAACCCTAAAATCAAGCTGTGACGCTCCACTAGTCCTGGTTAAAGAGCCAGACCACCCCTATGACAGCGAGTCCAACAGCGGCTGGAATTGCCACAACGGGGGCAATAGCAGCAACTGTTACACCACCAATCGACGCAATGCCAACCCCACCTGATGATGCAGCAACAGTAGTAGCAGCAGTGGTGGCAAGAGTTGTTTTTGCAGCTATTAGACCACCAGCCCCCAACGTTGCTAATCTAGAATTATTGCTCATTGTTAACATCTCCTAATCACAGTAAATGATGAACGCTTACAAGTAAATGCACCAACACGAGCCTATTACAATCTCGACCAGCTTGATTTCGGAAAAAATGTTACAAGATGTCGATTGTCTACATACACCCTGAGATTTTAGCTTACCAATGATTGCACAAACACCTTTACGCTATCCCCATTTACAGATTGCTTTGCTTCTGGGAACTAGCGGTCGGGTAAAGGAGTGAGTTTTAGATATATCTCCCTCCCTCCCCTCAGAACCGTGCTTACAACTTTCACTGTACAC
>NZ_PVWG01000041.1:0-40453 GCF_003003695.1 Phormidesmis priestleyi ULC007 | reverse complement strand
ACGACAAGCTAAAAAGCCTGATGAGTTGGAAGTTTCAATCCTTCAAAAAAGTCCAGCTCTTAGCCGATTAGAGTATATTTCCCTGAATTACCACTCTTGAAGGCTCGTCAACTCTCCGAGTAGCAATGACTTCTCGATCTGCTAAAGTCAAGTTCAAACTAAAAGACCATTCTCTCAGAGCTGATGCTGTAAGTCCTGTCCCTTTTCGTGTACGTGCTCCTAAGCAAAAGTGAATGATTTCAATTAGAGTTGATTTCCCAAGCCCATTACGTGAATCTCTAGCAGTGGATGTTTCTGTGCGATCCGCCAGAATTACATTGAAGCCGGATGTAAATTCGACAGCCTTGAATGAAACTTTATTGGCAAAAACAGCATTAATCATTGGTGACGCTTACGGAGCAACCCTTCTTCTAGCTCAATTGCTCCAATCATATACAGAAGGTCAAGAACCAAGACAAAGCGTTCAAACGTAGCAACCTCTGAAACTTTAGATAGATCGCCCCAGAGAGAAGTCACGGTACGTGGATAGTTCAGGTGTTCTATAATTGTAGCACCAACACCTAACAACGAATTACGGGTTGAGATATGCTTCGTAGGTAAAATCATGGCTCAAACACGTCACAAGTTTCAAAAAAGTAGCACAAAACTGCCAGTCCTGCCGCTTGCCGTAAGGGGTCTGGATTATTATGGCTTGAAAATTTATACAGGTGCATAAACAATTCATCTCCTCGCATACCTGACCTTATTAGCTTGATATATTCAGTATTTAGAGAAGCTTTTAGTCTTTCTGGTACATCAGGAAAATTAATCTTCGCATTATTCTCAACAAAATGACGTACCTCTCCGGCCTTTGCTAGACCCATATCTAAGAAGAATTTAATGTTATGGGTCAAGTCATTCTTGTACATTTTTTCTTCAGGATTAGTAGGCTGAAAATTATCTTGACCGTCTATAGAAATCATCCTCTGATTTAAAAGAGCTGTAATTACAAAATTTATATCCTCATAAGTGACGCTTGCCATCGTCAAGGCTAAATTTCTTTGCGTTACCTGTTCCTGCCCAAAGGAATCTAAATCACCTTGACAGTCACGCATTTGTCCTTTGAGTTCGGAAATCTGAGATTTTAGTCTGCTTTTAGTCGGGGGATCGGTTTCATCAATTAATTGTTGCTCGCACTCACCAAGCAATCTTACAACTTTTCCCATTTTCAGTTCAAGGTTAGATCTATGCTCTTCACGCCAAGACATAAAATAATCTACCTAATCTTTTATAAATTTTGATTTCCAGTGTTGCCAAGTCTCTTTAAGATTAATTCCGGTTCCTAATCCTAGCTCTCCTTCGTAAGCAAGGATAAACGGAATAATTGGAATTGATATCTTTAGTGCGTGTTTCGCATCGAGTGTTGGAGCATTAATTATTTCAACAACAGCTTCGTTACCTGCTGGCAAAGTAAGGTCGCGCTCTTTTAATGCTTTCAATAGCTGCCGAGTCTCAGTTAACATTAATTGAATCTCCTCTTCAGAAGCTTGGTCAGTATCTATGGCCTCTAGAAAGGCTTGCATCTTTATCAACTCAGGTTCATCTAACTGTTGTGTGAAAGGAAAAAGCAATGCTTGTTCCCCAGGATTAAAATGCAACAATAACGCTTGACTGAGAGCAACCTGGCTGTCTAAAAGTAACTCAATTTTGTTGTCGATTTCCTGCAACTGGTCAGAAAGAGTCTGAGTTTGAAGCGGATGTTTGTTCGTCAATTGAACTTGCAACTCTACAAATTCCTCTTCATACGCGACTTTCTGTTGCTTCAAACTTTCAACACGACGGCGATATTTACTTTTTTTCCCAGAATCGTCCTCATCAATTAACTCTGTTTCGTACTCATTCAACAGTTGCAAAACCTTCGCAATATTTTCTTCCAAGTGCTGCAACCTTAAATTTAAGAGCGAGGGAATCATAAACTATTTTCTATCAGTAGAATAAAGATGCAAGCTGCTTGGTTAGATTACTGAGTTGGTTATAGCACGCCAGCGAAAAACTGCCCGTTAATATCACTAATCCGCGACGGTGAGTTAGAGAGGAAGCAATAATGCATTATGAATAGGCTACTTGGAAAGACGTTGGCAAAAATGAGTGCGACCCGCCACGCACCCTATTAAGAAACTTTTAGCTACTTGAGGACATATCCTAGAAGCATTCCGGCTGCGTCATCACAGATAACTCGAAGGGCTGACGTTCTGATCGAACCGCTGCAAATAGCCTCTGCCACAGCATCAAACAACTGCTGGCTAACGAGGAAGCAGATTTTCTCGTCTAAAGAGCGACGATCGCAAGATGCCTTCTCGCTTAAAAGGAGAATTCGAGTCGAGACACTGCTGCAATGTCGTGCCGATTCTTAATTTCATTTCTCACACGATTCGCAAACGATTAAGAAGCAATAATTTCTTCTGGCATTTCTAGCAAAATTGGGCTTTGGAACGGTTCATCTTCAAGTTTTGCCCCCATCTGCAAAAGCTGTTCTTGAGGAGCCGGAAGCTCTGCCATAGGTTCGGTTGTCCACGGTTCCATTTTGGGAGCCAACGCCGTCGATTTGAGCTTATCGACCGCTTGCTTAACAAACGCCTGCAAGAATGGAATCCGTTGATTTTGTTGGAAGATTTTCTCCATGATTTGTTGAAGCAGATCTCGCTTCACCGTCCCGTCTGGGATGTCACCCTCAAAATACTCAATCAGCGTCAACCCAGCTAGTCGAGTCAGATAGGCAGCGCTGACTCCTTGAAGTAACCCACCCGCCACATAAGTCACGACATTGGTTTTAAGAACGGTCGCGATCGCTTGGGTCGAAATTTCCACAACTCCCAGTTTCACCATCAAACTTGCCATCGTAGTCGCAACCGTTTTTGCTTGGGTCAGAGAGAATTTTTGCTGATAGAGCTGACTCAGATCCATGACCATTTGGGCATTAATTGCCGCCGCTGCCAACAGATCCAGCGCGGGAAACGGGTTTGCAAATGCGGTGGTTGCCACAATCCACTGCGCTTGATCAATCAGGGGAAGTGCCCGATCGCGCCGCACCGTATTCAATGCCTTTTTCGCCTCAGTTTTAATCTCGTTGACTGCGCCAAATGAGCTAGCTAAAACAAGTTGGTCGCCTTCGTGCAGCAGAATCTGGCTCAAGCGATCGGTCAATGCCGAAATCTGCGGCGCGGGGGTTTCCAACCATTCTTTGATCGAGCCATCAGCCTGATGTTGCCGTACTTTTCGGGGTTTGGGATCGGTCGCGATCGCTATTACATCCTGTGATGTGAGAATTTTTTCTGCCCGTTGGCGAATTTGATTCAGCAATTGTTGCTGTTCGTCTGGCAAATAGTGATCTTGTTTGTTTAACAGCAGCACGATGCGTTTGTGCGCGGCTGCTAATTTCTGTATCACTTGAAGCTGGGATGCGGTCAGGTCGCCATTGGTCAAAAACAGGATCAGATCTGCTGCCCGCGCCAGTTTCCAAGCGTCTCGTTCTGCAACGATTCCGTCTTCGGTGGCGGCAAACAATTCTGGGGTGTCGCTTAAACTCAGCTTTTGCGATAATTCTGATGCCCAAGTTGATTGCAGAAGCTGCGTCAGCGACGTTTTGCCGACCGATTTGCCACCCATCACTACGAGGCGAATCTGATCTCGCTGTAGCTCACGGGTGATTTGATTGATCTGCGATCGCAGCTCCGATAATTGCTGGGCGCTGCCGTTGATCGTTTGATCATTCACCTCAACTGCCAGTTGATTGATTACCCCTTCGGCATCTGCCAGGGCTGTCTTCACTGCCGTTAAATTAACAGGTGCTGCGTTGGATTTAACGCTGTCACTGGACTGAAACCGCAAAAATAACCAGGCAATTCCACTGCCAATGACGATCGCAGGTGCCCACTCGCCAAGACTGTGAGATAAATTTTCAAACAACCAAACAAAAAGTGTGAGACCAACTCCCCCAAGCACTAGCGATCGGCGCAACTGAACCGTCATATCAGATACACTTCCAGACTGTCTTCTCAGGATAGAACAAACTTTCGCGGTTGATCCAAAACTGTCTGGGAAGACTCTTTGACCAAAACCTCGGAGGTTTGCGTAAGTCCTATTTGTATTTGAGATCGCATCCGTCTATTGAAGCGATGATCACACCCAAATAAAAAGGAGTAGACGCTTTGCCTACCCCTTCGAGTGATTAGATGGCGATCGTCAGCGCTTAATAGCGGCGAGAAGACCGATTGTCGTTTGACCAGTTGCCGCCCGAAGACCCTCTCTCTTCGCGAGGTCTGGCTTTGTTGACCTTCAGGTCACGACCCATCCAGGCTGCACCGTCGAGGGCTTCGATCGCCGCCGTTTCTTCTGCGTCGGTGCCCATTTCAACAAAGGCAAAACCGCGCATCCGACCCGTTTCACGATCGGTAGGCAATTGCACCCGCTTAACGCTTCCGTATTCGGCAAATGCTTGGGTTAAATTATCTTCAGTCGCATCGTAGGATAGATTGCCAACATAAATTGACATAGAGCTTCTCCAAAATCAAAGAGTGTGAAGAGCTACATTCGGAGAAACGTCTATTCAACGAATTCAAAACCGAAAATAAATCTCGTTAATAACGCTAACACAGGACGAGAAAATTGACGGAGGTGGCACAGATAGCACATCGCTCCATATATTCAGAGAAAGAGCGTGATTGTTTAACTGAGGTTTGCGTAAGTCCCATTTAAGGTAGATTGATCAATAGCTCTTACTTCTACAAGCATCATGACTTCTTCTTTTTCGGCGCTCCCCATTCGAGTTGGGTTAGTAGGCACGGGGTATGTAGCCAAAATGCGAGCTGAGACGGTGAATGCAGATCCTAGAGCCAAGCTAGTTGGTGTGGCAGGGCATACGCCAGAAACGACTCAGGAGTTTGCACACATTTACCAGACGCGATCGTTTAGCGGCTGGGCTGATCTGATTAGCAATGAGCAGATTGATTTAGTGATCGTGTCGGGCATCAATCGAGATCATGGAACGATCGTGCAGGCTGCCCTCTCAGCCAAAAAACATGTGGTAGTGGAGTATCCTTTAGCGTTAACAGTTGGGGAAGCAGAGGACGCGATCGCGCTGGCAAGATCCCACAATTTGTTACTGCACGTCGAACACATTGAGTTGTTGGGCGGAGTCCATCAAGCGTTAATACAGGCGTTACCCCAGATTGGAACGCCCTTTTATGCGCGGTATGTCACGATGACTCCTCAAAACCCTGCGCCGCAAAAGTGGACTTATCAGCCAGACTTATTTGGGTTTCCTTTAATCGGGGCGTTATCGCGTCTGCACCGTTTGACTCATGCCTTTGGCGAAGTGGCAACCGTCAGTTGTCAAAATCGCGAATGGCAGACGATTCCTAACTCTAAGCATTATGCCGCCTGTCTCTGTGCCGCCCAGCTTCGATTTAAGAGTGGGCTGATTGCCGAAGTCGTTTATGGCAAGGGTGAAGCGGTTTGGCAACCAGAGCGCAAGTTTGAAGTGCAGGGCAAAAGCGGTGGCTTGATCTTTGACGGAGAAGGCGGCGTGTTGATCAACGCTGAAGGCGATCGCCCGATCGAAGTCGCAAGTCGTCGCGGCATTTTTGCCAAAGACACCACTGCGGTGCTGGACTGTTTAATTGATGGAACGCCCCTCTATGTCAAGCCAGAAGCCAGTTTATATACGCTGAGAGTGGCAGATGCAGCCCGACGATCGGCCGCGATCGGACAGGTTGTGACGGTTTGAAGAAATCGTTTAGCGTTTCAGAATCAATGGTCAAATACGCCCCCTAGCCCTAATTCTGGGAGAACTAGATCCGCTTAAAGTCCCCCAATTTTGGGGGATTTAGGGGGCTTCCAGAATTGCAATGACTCAACAATTCATACTTGCATTCAGCAACGTCAGCCGTTTCACCGTCCCAGTTTATTAGGAATGCCGTCACACCCGCCCGGAATCGTGGCTCTCGTCTTGGAGCCGCCCCACGCACAGCAATAGTAACGCTGCTCTGGAGACAGATCTTCAGCATCGGTGAAATCGGCATTTTCGACCACGGCTCCCGTGTGGGCACCCGTTTTATAGTTAGGTGGCTCAGTGCGGCTGCGAGGTGAAGCGGCTTCTGCACTGCCGTAAAAGAGACGCACTCCGTTAAAATCTGCGCTTCTCAGACTGGCACTAAATAGAATCGTTCTGGCGAGATTAGACTTGACCAGATCACAGCGATCGAGGTTTGCCCGAATCAAATTTGCCTCGCTCAAATCTGTCCAGCGCAGGTCGGTGTCTGCCAAGTTAGCAGCCGCTAACATCACCCCGACATCAATGACGCGTGTGCCGTGGCTACGGTCTTCTGCATAGCCGCCAGAGCCATCGAGAATGGCACGTCCAAGGTGACGATCGCGCTTCAAAGGCGTTAGCAGTTTGGCACGAGACAGAAACCTCAAGATCTTGGCTTTGCCCGATCCATCCACACTGCTGAGAATCGCGGCAGTGCGACCTTCGGCGATCGCGCGTTCTTGAGGCCAGTCCTCTAACAAGCCTTGTTCATCTAAAACGAGATCCGAAATGCCTTGAAAGTAGGTGTCGATCGTTTGCTGCTGAGTAATCGTGTTTTGCTGAATCGTCAGATCTTTAGAAATAATATATTGCCGCCAAGCAATGTAAACCGCCAAAATTGCGATCAAAATTTGCCCCAACGCGCCAAATACTTCACCAAGTGCGCCGATCGCGTTCCAGTCTAATTGTTTGTACAAGACAATGAGGATCGTTCCGAATCCGGCAATTTTGAGCAAGCCAATCACTGCCAGCACTAGCCCTGCGGAAGCGATCAAAACGGATTGTTCTCGTCCGGCACCGAGTTCTGCCAAAATCGGTTGCAGAATAGGGAACAGAACGCGGAACGACAAGAGCAACGCCACGATCGAGCCTGCTAACACGAGCCAAAAACTATTGATGAATAGCCCGATGATCACGATGACGATCGCCACTAGCACCATCAGAGAAATCGCAGGGCGAATTGCTGCCAATCGAGACGTGTCACTCGGCGGAATGCCCACTCCTGGAAACGCAGAGGCATTTTTTTCTCGCGAAATCTCAGCTTTAGAGGGCGGTTGAGAAATCGGAGAACGATCGGCCTCATTGCTCCCCGTTCCATTATTGGCATGGGGTGAGTCAGGCGCAGAGGGAGGCGAATTGGGGTCGAGGGTCATGCCTAACCTAAAAAACCGCAAACTTCAGGGAGTATATGCCCTATCGTACCTGCTTCTATCGATTTGCAGAGGCTTTTCTGGGAGCCATGATTCAGTGATAGAGGAATGCTTTCACCGGAAACTTGACAAACCCCGGAGCCGTGTAGCGCTTTGACAAGTTAATGCCTACAGCCGTTTTTGCGAGGTAGAGGACATAGAGGCTCAGAAAAATTAGCAGCGATCGCTTGGCAAACTGCATACAGATTCGTCAGCTAACAACGTCTGTGATTCTAAGCCAGCACTTTTACCGATTTGTGAACGGGAAACGTCAAAGCCGTGTCAGTTACACCGATTGGAAAACGATCGCCCCCATCAAACGTTCGCGTAGGGACATGGCACGCCGTGTCCTCCACCAATTCGCCCCGTCGAAAAAGAATTTTAGTGCAAACCCAGCAATATAGAGTTTAATATTCTGTGATTTGCATCATCGAAATCAGTCAGGTCTGGCAAACACATTCATCCGGGGTTGTATCGTTGTTGTTGCGAACTGTGTGTGGGAGTTTTGGAGTATGAGTCACGCGGGCGAGTCGTATCACCCCTCTGTGTTAGAACTGGCACGATCGGGCAATTTTCGAGCCATTGCCTATTGGCTAAATGTGTTTCTTTTGCCTCATAATCTCTATGCAAAAGTCGAGGCAGCCCCGCAGTCTGGGTGTTTGCAGGTGCTTGTCGAGTTTCATCCGTCGCCCGATCGCGATCCAAAATCACCCCAGTTTCGCAGCCGCCTAGTGCGCTTGATTTGTCATCACCTCTGGAAACTCAATTCAGACGTGATTGAAGGCGTGCAGGTGACGGGGCGATTTGTCGGCAAACCTCAAGTGATTTGGCGGCAATCCGTGCGAGTGTTGTCTCCAGCAAGACGCGCCAAACTTGGGCTTCCGATTAAACAAGTGCCTTCCGTTCGCAGAGCTAGCCAGATTCAGTCACAAGTGCAAGAAGCTGCTCGTCAAAAAGTGCAATTTCGGGCGCTGCGATCGCTCCTGCTCACAGGCACCACCGCCGCCGCGTTTATTCTGGGATGCTGGCTGGGCTACAGCGATGCCCCAACTGAGCAAACGACTGCCTCTGCTTCTCCGGCGGCAATTTCACCGATTCGCCCCGATACCGTTCTGACTGCTTTGGGCAACGTTTCAGTTGAGAAACCGCCCGTGCAGAATGCCAACGACCCGACCGTGACGCTGATGTTTGGCGGAGATGTCACCCTCACCGATGCCTACACTGATTTAGTGGGCAGCGATCGTCAGTGGGCTTTCTCAGCCATGGATGAAGTGCGACAGGTCGATGTGGCAATGGTGAATTTAGAAGCGCCGTTTACCACCACCACTACGCCCTTACCCGACAAGCAGTTTAACTTCAAAGTCGATCCTGAAAATGTGCAGGTGTTGAAGAATGGCGGCATTGACCTCGTAACTTTGGCGAATAATCATGCGATGGATTATCAGGCGGCTGGGTTGGAAGACACGATCAAAACGTTGGATCAAGCCGGGATTCATCACATCGGGGCAGGACGAACGATTGAAGACGCTCGCCGCCCAGAAATTCTCGACGTAAAAGGGCAACGAATTGCATACCTCGGCTACTATGACGGAGAATTTCAGGCGGCAGGCGCAGGCGTTGCTGGGACGAATTCTCGCCAAAACGATCGGGTCGCTGCCGATATCCAAGCAATCCGCAGTCAGGTCGATTGGGTCGTCGTCAACTACCACTGGGGCGAAGAGTTAGCCAAATATCCGAGTGATTATCAATTGGATCTGGCGCGATTTACGATCGATCAGGGTGCCGATCTAGTCGTTGGGCATCATCCTCACGTTTTACAGGGGGCAGAAATTTATAAAGGACGACCGATCGTTTACTCGCTGGGTAATTTCATCTTTGGTGGCAAGTCGGTGAGCGACTACGATACCGCCGTTCTCAAAGTGGGACTTAAAGATAAACAGATGAAAGTAGAGTTTGTGCCAGTCGAGGTAACAAGATTTCAGCCCAGAGTTGTGAGTGGCGATCGCGGCACCGAGATTTTGCACCAGATCGAAAACGTCTCAGACATCTTTCACGAACCCCTGAAGTCGCCTGTGGTGTTAGATGCAAAGACAAATACGACGGTGATCGCTCCAAGTGCCCCTGCGATCGCGACTCCTGCCGCGCCGACTTCTACCTCACCCGAACCTATTAGCCCCGCTCCTAGCCCCGTCGATTCGCCGACTCCGCAAGCGCCTGATGCTTCTAGTCCGCCATCTGCCCCCATGTCGCCTGATGCAGGCACGCCAATCACGCAGCCGAGTCCTTCTTCTGATCAACCTGCCCCCGCACCCTGGAAAAACGACTCGTTTATCTCGACTCCTAGCCCCAGCCCGACTAGCGAAACCTCGCCCATCCCGGTTCCTAGCTCCAGCCCGACTAGCGAGGCAGCGCCTATCTCGGCTCCTAGCCCTAGCCCCACCGAAGCATCACCCACTCCTTCGATGCCGCCTGATCAGCAAGGAGATGCGGCTTCACCCTCGATCGAGTCAGATCCAGCGATCGCGCCTAGCCCTGCCAATAGCTTAGAGCCGTTGAAGAAGCGATATGCCCAAACTCCTGCCTCTACGGAGGTTGCTGCGGCAATGCTGACACCCCGACAGTAGAGCACAATACTCATTTATGCTCTGGTGACCTGTTACTCTATAGCCTATTGATTCATCTGGGATGATGCCTGTGTTTGCGATCGCGTTTCGTCGTCAGCAATATGACACCTATATTCTGAGTGACCAGACTGCACAGTCACGGTTAGAAGTGGTGCCCGATCGAGGTGGCATTATCACGAGCTGGCAGGTGCAGGGGCGAGAATTGCTCTATATGGACACGGCCCGATTTGCAGATCCGAGCTTATCAGTGCGCGGTGGCATTCCGATTCTGTTTCCAATTTGCGGCAATTTGCCAGACAACACCTACACGCACAACGGGCAGTCTTACACGCTCAAACAACACGGGTTTGCGCGAGATCTGCCCTGGGAAGTGCTCGATCGGGTGACGCAAGATCAAGCCAGCCTAAAATTGGGGTTGTCGAGCAATGATCAGACTCGTGCTGTCTATCCGTTTGATTTTCAGCTTGAGTTTACCTACACGCTGCAAGGACAAACGCTATCACTTCAGCAGCGTTATACCAATTGTTCTAGCGAGGTGATGCCGTTCTCGATCGGGTTTCATCCCTACTTTTTGGTGCTAGATAAGCATCAATTGCGATTCGAGATTCCAGCGACCGAAGCGTTAGATCAAAAGTCTCAGATCAGGCAACCATTTTTTAACACGTTTGACTTCGAGCGACCTGAAATCGATTGGGCATTTCCGCAGTTAAATCGTCAGGTTGCGATCGGCTCTGATCTCAGCCGTCACACCCGCATCACCCTCAGCTACAGCCCTGAGTTTTCAGCCCTGGTTTTTTGGACGCTAAAAGGCAAAGATTTTTATTGTTTAGAACCTTGGAGCGCTCTTCGGAATGCGTTAAATACGGGCGATCGGCTGTTTGACCTCGCTCCCGGAGCCACGCTAGAAACCGAAGTGAGCTTAACAGTAGATTTCAATTGATTAAGAATTAATAAGATAGCAATTAGCTAATTCAGCAAGTCGATCGCGTTGTGATTGAGATGAAACAACCGTGAACTGCCGTCCGATCGCCTAAAATAGGATGTTGCTCCGATGGGGTGCGACCTCTACCTGATACTAAAGTGGCTCAAGCCTCCTGCTGATAAGGTTTTTGAACGATTTCACAGTAGTCTTTTTGATTATTCATTGATCAATTTTACAGGCACTCAAAACCCTTATGGAGCAAAAGGTAATCGGTTTTTTCCAATGTATCGGATGGAGGTCGCACCCCTCCGATGAAACTCAATACAATAAAATTTGATGCAAAAGACAACCTCAATCCCATCAACTTTAATCGTTACGGGCTTTCATGCGCTCTCGGAACCTTTGCGGGTTCAAGTCCTCGATTTACTCCGAGAGCAGGAGCTTTGTGTGTGTGACCTCTGTGGAGCCATGGAAGTAACACAATCGAAACTGTCCTTTCACCTCAAGGTTCTAAAGGAGGCTCAGTTAGTAAAAGCTCGCCAAGAAGGACGCTGGATCTACTACAGCCTAAATTTGGCTCAGTTTGTCTTATTGGAGCAGTATCTAGCAGAATTTCGCCGCTTCAGCCCGATTCTCCCGGCTCGTGCTTGTCGAGATGATGGTTGACCCATCAAGTTTTTTACAATTCGTCACCTCATATGTGTTGCAGCATACTTGAAACAATCAATTTTATTTGAAACGATATACATCAACGCTGCGGCAGCACAGCAGAAACCCGAACTTCAGGAATTTGTCCTCTACTAGGTTCGGAATGCGAAGCGGGTTTCGGAAGGAGTGAACTACATTCCCCTGCCGGATGAAGGTTATCGCCTCAGCGAACTTCACTTCTATCGGGGCAAAGTTGGAACAGTGTTTGAAGGCGTTCCGCAGCCAGATTTGACGATCGGTGAACTGCTTCGCAAACAAGCGGTTTTTTAATCGGCAGACTGAATGGCGTTCACGATCGCTCTATTCTCAAACCGCGATCGTGAACGGTCCATCAAAGTCCACTCAGTTTAAACTCAATCAATTTTTTTAAGTTTAATTTTTCTCAAAGATCCTGAAATCAAGTCTTGAAATAAGTAAACTAAAGAAATATACTAAATTAAATTGAAATATAGAAGCGATTCACCCAGGTGAAATCTATGATTGTGCGAGTTGGAATTAATGGATTTGGTAGAATCGGACGCTTAGATTTACGAGCAGCTTGGGGCGGGTCAGAGATCGAATTTGTGCATATCAACGAAGTCAAAGGCGGGGCAGCAACGGCGGCACACTTGCTCAAATTTGACTCGGTACATGGACGTTGGGCACCCGAAGTCGAAGCTGGCGAAAACCGCATTCTGATTGATGGCAAACCGATTAGCTTTAGTGAATTTGCGAAGCCGGGAGAAGTGCCTTGGGAAGATTACGGCGTAGATATAGTGTTGGAATGTTCTGGAAAGTTTCGGACCCCAGAAACCCTTGATCCTTATTTCAAACGCGGAGTTAAGAAGGTCATTGTCGCGGCTCCGGTTAAACAAGGGGCGCTCAACATTGTGATGGGGATTAATGATGATCTCTACGAGCCAGACCAACACAATCTTTTGACTGCTGCTTCTTGCACCACAAACTGTCTTGCGCCCGTGGTCAAAGTGATTCATGAAGGGTTGGGCATCAAGCATGGTGTGATTACCACGATTCACGACAACACCAATACTCAAACGATCGTCGATGCCCCCCACAAAGATTTGCGTCGGGCACGAGCTACGAGCTTGTCGCTGATTCCCACCTCTACCGGATCGGCAACCGCGATCGGACTCATCTATCCAGAACTAAATGGCAAGCTCAACGGGTTAGCAGTCAGAGTTCCATTGCTCAACGCCTCGCTTACAGATTGTGTGTTTGAAGTAGCACGATCGACCACAGTTGAGGAAGTCAATCAACTTCTAAAAACGGCGGCTGAAGGAACGCTAAACGGCATCTTAGGCTATGAAGAACGCCCGTTAGTGTCGATCGATTACAAAGATGACCCGCGCTCATCAATCATTGATGCACTTTCAACAATGGTCGTAGATGGAACTCAAGTGAAGATTCTCGCTTGGTACGACAACGAATGGGGATACTCAAATCGCATGGTAGAACTTGCGAGAAAAGTTGCGATCGGTCTGAAATAGGTTCGAGTTAGAGCGGTTTTTACTGAAGATTCAGCACACCTACTCCCTCATTTCTCATGACAGCTTCTACTGCTTCTCGTGCCAATTTTAAGAATTACATTCTGGTAACACTGACCTACTGGGGCTTCACGATTACTGATGGTGCTCTGCGGTTGATCGTGTTGCTCTACTTTAACAACATTGGCTATACCCCGATTCAGATTGCCTCGCTGTTTCTGTTCTACGAAGTCTTTGGAGTCGTCACGAACTTCTTAGGCGGCTGGATTGGTTCTCAATTAGGGTTGAAGGTCACGCTATACACAGGGATTGGACTACAAATCTTTTCTCTAGTTTTGCTGTCCTTCCTCAATCCCGCTTGGGCGCAGTGGTTGGCTGTCTTGTATGTGATGGTTGCTCAGGCGTTTTCAGGAATTGCCAAAGACTTAACCAAAATGAGTACCAAGAGTGCAATTCGATTGGTCGTGCCGCAAGATGCTCATTCTGCTTTGTTCAAATGGGTCGCGATTCTGACAGGTTCTAAGAATGCGCTCAAAGGGGTAGGTTTCTTTGTAGGCAGCGCCCTACTTGGATTATTTGGCTTTGTTAGTTCCCTATGGATTATGGCAGGAGGCTTGTTCCTGTTGTTGTTTACAGGCTTGTTTTTGCCAAAGGGGATGGGCAAAATCAAGGCGAAGGTTAAATTCAATCAACTTTTTTCTAAGAGTCGTGAGATTAACATTCTCTCCGCAGCGCGATTCTTTTTATTCGGCTCTAGAGATGTTTGGTTTGTGGTTGGATTGCCCGTTTTCTTGAGCAGTGTCTTAGGGTGGTCATTTTCTCAAGTGGGTGGATTTCTCGC
The DNA here is from genome assembly GCF_003003695.1 of Phormidesmis priestleyi ULC007. Lineage (NCBI taxonomy): Bacteria > Bacillati > Cyanobacteriota > Cyanophyceae > Leptolyngbyales > Leptolyngbyaceae > Phormidesmis > Phormidesmis priestleyi. The sequence continues at coordinate 26,617 of NZ_PVWG01000041.1, read as the reverse complement.
TTGTTGGGTGATTGGTTACGGCATTGTTCAATCCCTAGCGCCAACACTGATTCGGCGGTTTGGGTCGGGTCAGCCTCCTCGATCGAAAACGGTTCAGTTTTGGACATCTTTGCTCGTTGTGGTTCCGGCTGCGATCGCGACCGCGCTTCAACTCAATGTCCCTGCAAATGTCGCGATCGTGGTTGGACTGATGATCTTTGGCGTTGTCTTTGCGTTTAACTCTGCCGTTCATTCTTACTTAGTTCTAGCATTTACCGACGACGACAAAGTAGCGTTGAATGTTGGTTTCTACTACATGGCAAATTCTGGGGGGCGGTTAGCAGGAACGGTGCTATCTGGATTGGTGTATCAGTTCTATGGTCTAGTCGGCTGCTTGTGGGTGTCAACAGTGTTGGTTTTAGCGGCGGCTGTCATTACCCGCAAGCTCCCTGATCCTCAACCGAGTAAAGACATTGCTTGGAACGCGGGAGGCGGAGAGTGATGAAGAAACCCGCTCTCAAACAATTGTCTTTTCTCGATCGCTACCTGACGCTATGGATCTTTTTGGCAATGGCAGTGGGCGTTGTTTGCGGCTGTGGTGGATCCATTAGTCGAAGTCCCGGCACTCATCGGTTTGGTCAACGTCTCGTTTTGGTTTCAGAGACGATTTTTCTCTTCATCCCTGCTATAGAAGTTCAACTATGGAGCAACGAGCCATTGAACCGATCGAGAAGAACGTGTGGTGGGTGATTCCTACCAAGCTTGCAGGCGTTTGTAAGCCTCTGCCAGAGGAACTCATTAACCTACAAGCAGTGGGCATTGGTGCGATCGTGTCTGTCATGGATGATTCGTCTAACCTGGATGTCTACCAACAGGCAAATATCCCTCATCTCGGGTTGCCAATTCAAGGTGGTGACGCTGCGAGGATTGGCGGTTACGGTTCTTGAGCGTTGCTTCTAACAGCTTAATCTGATTGCGTCTTACGATCGCTAACCATTCCCAACTGATTAGAGCAAACGTATGAAAATCACCGAGCCAAGATTCTGAAGTTTAGGCTTCCGCGACCTCTTGCTCCCCCTCGTCGCGAGAAGTCTCATTGGCTCTCTCTAGCCAGTTAACGTTCCGTAGCCACTTCCAAACCCCAGTCGAGCGTCTCACCCCCACATCTTGGCTAGATTCTCGAATCAGTTGTTTGAGTTCTGCGATCGTAAAGCAGTAGCCCAATTGGTTAGAAATTTTGAGAAATTCTTCGGGTGAGTTGGCAGCGCTAAACTTTTCACGGATGATGTGATCTTGAGCCGCTACCGTTAAAAATCGAGTTGCACTTTCTACAGACATATTCACAGTCTCCTGATAATTGTAAGTATTTGCGACCTGATGAGTGGGTGCAACGGGTTTTTTCAAACTTGAGGGGGCATTCTACGGGCACTTCATCAAATACGAAACTTTAGCCTGTGTATAAAGTACTACAGGACACTAGTACTTAGGTAAGATTTAGGGCAAAATTCATCAAAATTTATTAGTTATAAAGTGACTCTACGAAAGACGCATTCACAAACCATTCGCTACAAGCGGCGAGTTTTGCCGATTTTAGGAGTGCTTGATTGCTGACAGACGTTTTGAGCGCGATCGCCCTGACTCTGAGTCTGTGGCTCAACTCTCAGCAGCTCGTTTGAATTGCGAACCGGACGATCGAGCCTCTGAATCTCTCGCTCTAACTGCTCTCGCCCTTGCCTAAAAAAATCTTGCGAACTCGACGGAACCAAATCACGAGAAAATCGCTGTAGCTGAGATGCAGTCAGTCCTCCTATCCCATCCGCTTTGGCAGCAGGAGCCAGCCAACTCACCAAAGGCACAGATAGACTGAGGACGATCGCGGCATAATGTCGAATCTTCATAATCAAATGCTCTTTCAGAGAAGTCACGCATCAGGAACTGCTACTTCCCAGGCTATCGCGCTGATCTTCAATCCGCCAAGGCTGAGAGTTAAAATTGGATGAAGTTTGGCAATAAACCCCTGGAACCGTCTGTGACCCAAAAGCACCTGCTGCAAATCCACTTAGAGTTTGACTCGCTCGATCGCACGCCTCAATCTGCCGCATATCTAGAAACCGGACAGGGAACTCCGCTCCTGATGCTGCACGGCTTTTTGGGCAGCAGCACTAACTGGCTCCCGTTGATGGAGCGGCTGAAGACTCAATTTCGCTGCATTAGCTTGGATCTGTTGGGGTTTGGGGAGTCTGCAAAACCCGATATCCGCTACGATGTCGCCAAAGAAGTTGCGTTTGTGCGGCAGGTCGTCGAAGCATTACACCTCGATCCCTGTTACATCGTGGGGCACTCGTTTGGGGGCTGGGTTGCCTCTGCCTATGCGTTGCAGTATCCCGATGCCGTTAAAGGTCTGTTCCTCGCGGCCCCAGCAGGCATTCGAGATGATAGTTTTGCGGGTCGGTATGATCACTTGCGTCCATTGCTGTGGCAAACCCCGATCGTTGATTGGGCCCTCGCGATCGCTAAACCTCTAGTTCGATTAGCGGGACAAAGCAAGGCGTTAGAAACCATCTACTGGGCACGGCGCGAACTAAACGCCCAGCCTGCGGCGCGATCGTTTTTAGTCGATCGCATTCGTCCTGAAGACGCGATCGACACCGTAGAAGCTGACATTCATCGATTGCGAGTGCCGACGTTGGTCATGACTGGCGATCGAGATGAAACGATTCCCCTCTGGCATAGCCAAACTTACGCAAACGCGATCGCAAACGCTCAACTTGCCATCCTTGCTAACGCCGATCACGCGCTGCCGCAAAATCACTCGTCTGAGATGGCAGACTTGATCACCCAGTTTTTGAGAGCCTTGTGATCTGTACTATTCTTTCTGGCAAAAACCTCTGCAAACTCAAAAAATCTTTGCCTCACATCCAAGTTTCTCAAAAAATTGGGCAAACTGAATCAACTAGTTCTCTAAGCAAACGTCAGTTCGATGAGTTCTTTCGCTGCGTTCTTCAGCGCTTCTGCCCCCTAAATCCCCCAATTCTGGGGGACTTCAAGCCCAGAATTGAGGTTCAAAGTCCCCCAATTTTGGGGGATTTAGGGGGCAGCCCGGATTAGCAACCGTAGTGAAAAGCTTCATCGAATTCACGTTAAACAAAGGCTCTGATAGCGATCGCTCGTGTTTGTTTCCTGACTGATCACCCCGTTAAAAGCCTTGCGTAAACCAGATTTTAGAATCCCAGATCTCAACTTGGTCGCGTCTAGAAGCAGAGAGTGCCCAGGAGTTCCCTATGGCAACTGACCCCTCGATCGCCCAACCTGTGACGACGATCCTACAGCCCCTCCAAGAGTCAGACTGGCTGCTCCACACCGTCATCGAAAACCTCAATGATGGCATTGTGATCACCGATCGAGAAGATTGCGTTCTGCACGTCAACTCTCGCATGGCAAGGCTGGTCGGCTGCTCAGTGGCAGAAATGGTCGGCAAACCTGCTGATCAGTTTTTCTCGGCGATCGAAGGCTGGCTTCAGTTTCACACGGGGCAATCTGATCAAGACCGCCAAAACTTTTATGGCTGGAAGGAAGGGCAACTCAAACGCAAAGACGGCAGAAAATTTTGGGCAGAAGTCAACGCAACGCTGCTCTGCACAAACCAGGGAGAACCTGCTGGCAGCCTGATCACCGTCAAAGATATTACTGAACGCAAGTGGCTCGAAGAATATCTGCGACTTTTAGAATCGGTCGTGGTGAATGCCAATGAGATTGTGATGATTTCGCAGGCAGAACCGACGGAAGACCCCTTGAGCTTGCGAATCGTGTATGTCAATGATGCTTTTCTGCGAGCCACGGGTCACACCTCGGCTGAAGTGATCGGCAAATCTGCTCAGTTGCTGTTAGGCACTCACACCTCAGCCAGCGAACTCGATCGGATTCGCACCAGTCTGCTCAACTTTGAAGCCGTCAAAGCCGAATTGATTCTCTATCACAAAGACAACACGGGGTTTTGGGTTGACCTCAACACTGTGCCGATTCGCGATGAGCAAGGGCAAGTCACCCACTTTGTTTCGGTGATGCGCGAAGTCACCGAGCGCAAGCAAGTAGAAGAACAGCTTCGTCTCAACGCCTTTCACGACTCGCTGACTGGCTTGCCCAATCGCCTTTTATTTATGGAACGGTTGGCACAGACTGTGACTCGCTCTCGGCAAAGTGCAGATCATCAGTTTGCGGTGCTGTTTTTAGACCTCGATCGCTTCAAGGTGATCAACGATAGTCTGGGGCACTTGATTGGCGATCAGCTTTTGATCGCGATCGCGCGACGGCTAGAAGCCTGTGTGAGTCGCGAAGATACTGTCTCGCGGTTAGGCGGCGACGAGTTTACCATTTTGCTAGAGCGCATTCAAAACTTAGAGGACGCGAAGAAAATTGCCGAGCGGGTGCATCAAACTTTATCGACTCCGTTTAACCTCAACGGGCACGAGGTGTTTACGTCTGCCAGCATCGGCATCACGTTGAGCACGACTGATTATGAGCTACCCGAAGACCTGCTGCGTGGAGCAGACATCGCGATGTATCGCGCCAAGGCATCGGGCAGAGCCTGTCATGAAGTCTTTGATACAGAGATGCACACGCGAGTAGTCAACTTGCTGCAACTCGAAAATGACCTGCGGCGAGCGGTGGAGCATCAAGAATTTTTGCTCTACTATCAGCCGATCGTGGCGCTGGCAACGGGGAAAATGATGGGCTTTGAGGCACTGGTGCGCTGGCAGCATCCCGAACAGGGGATCGTGTCTCCAGTAAAATTTGTGCCAATGGCAGAAGAGACGGGGCTAATTATTCCGCTTGGGCAGTGGGTTTTGCGAGAAGCCTGTCGTCAAATGAAGGCTTGGCACACCGCTTTTCCTGATCAGCCGCCGTTGAGCATTAGTGTCAATTTATCGAGTCGTCAATTTTCCCAGCCGAGCCTGATTAAGCAAATTCGCCAAATTTTAGACGACACTGAGCTAGAGGCTCATCATTTGAAGCTAGAAATCACCGAAAGCGCCATCATGGAAAACCCTGAAAGCGCCATGGATATGATGTTGCAGCTTAAAGCGATGGGCATTCAGCTATCAGCCGATGATTTTGGCACGGGCTATTCTTCGCTGGGCTACTTATATCGCTTTCCGATGGATCTGCTGAAGATCGATCGTTCTTTTATCAGCCGAGTCGATGTCGATGGCGAGAAGTTAGAGCTGGTAAAAACCATCATCACCCTGTCCTGGAACTTGGGAATGGATGTCGTCGCTGAAGGGGTCGAAACCACTAAGCAACTGGCACAACTCAAAGCCTTGAAGTGTGAATATGCTCAGGGTTATCTGTTCTCTAAGCCTGTTTGCAGTGCCGATGCTGAAAAGCTGATTCGAGCCGACCATCCCTTTAAAGATATTTCGCGAGCGCTGTTGCCTACCAGTCGGTTGCTTGAGAATCTCTAGGCATGAATCGATCGCCTTAGCTCTCAGGGTTTCTGAACTGTCCTGTCGCTGTAATATACTAGATCAGGATCGTGGATTAAACCGTGTCGGTTACTTGCAACGTCAATGGGCACGGCAGTGTCATGCCCGTACGCAAATTTGGGTTTTAATTTAAGTCACGAGGGTTGTGGATTGCGGTTTGCGCTCCCAATCAATTTGTAATCTCTTTTAGGGTCTAGTGATCTCATGACTGCACAGACAGCCTCTACAAATGATCTTGTTCTGCGCCAGCAGATTTTAGGATCGAGACGGTTTAGCAACTATTGGTGGGCAAGCGTGGTCTCGATCGGGGCGACGGGTTTTTTGCTGGCATCGATTTCTAGTTACACCAAAGTCAATTTATTGCCGTTTGCCGACCCCACTAAGCTGATATTTTTCCCTCAGGGGTTGGCGATGGGGCTTTATGGCGTGGCAGGGTTGCTGCTCGCTGCTTATCTTTGGCTGAGTGTCGCGTGGGATTTGGGTGGCGGATATAACGAGTTCAACAAGCAGACGGGTCAGATGGCAATTTTTCGCTGGGGGTTTCCCGGCAAGAATCGCAAAATTGAGTTGAACTGTCAGTTGAGCGATGTTCAGGCGGTCAAAGCAATTCTCAGAGAAGGCGTGAACCCCCGACGATCGCTCTATCTGCGAGTCAAAGGAATGCGAGATATTCCGCTCACACGGGTGGGTCAGCCTTTGGGGTTGTCTGAGCTAGAAAATCAGGCAGCAGAACTTGCCAGATTTTTAAGTGTGCCTTTAGAGGGGTTGTAATGGTCTGAACGAGTTTTAGCCGAATTAACCGATGGGACGCATTCTTGAAGTTCGATTAGCGAAACTTAAGATTGCGTCCCATCTTTTTTGCCACTTGAATTCGGGCATCTGAGCGATAAGATGTTAGATGGCTTTGTTGAAATGGGTAACTAAAAATGCAGACAAAAATCCGAAACTGGCTTTTATCGACATTGGCTGTCGCCATCTTCGCGATCGTCGGGTGTAATCCTCAAGCAACTTCTGCTCCCACAGATTCCCCGTCTGCATCCCCGTCTGCGACTGCTTCGGTGCCTGCGGTGGTTCCGAGTTCTCCTCAAGCTAACAATCTGCCTCGTTTAGAAGGCAAAGCAACCGTTGTGATGACGGTGAAAGGTTCGCCGATCACGATCGAAGTCAACGGCACCGATGCCCCGATCACTTCCGGTAATTTTGTTGATTTAGTCGATAAAAAAGTCTATGACGGTCTGGTGTTTCACCGAGTTGTGCGAGAGCCACAGCCGTTTGTAGTGCAGGGTGGCGACCCGCAGGGGAAAAATCCTAACTTTCCGCTAGAGCAACTGGGAACGGGTGGTTTTATTGACCCGACTACGAATCAGCCTCGCAACATTCCTTTAGAAATTAAGCCTGACAAAGCAAGTGAGCCGATCGTTTATAGCAAAACTTTAGAGTCTAAAAACCCGAAGCTGAAGCACATTCGCGGCGCAGTGGCGATGGCTCGATCGGCGTTTCCCGATTCTGCTTCCTCGCAGTTCTATTTTGTATTGGCTGACCAGCCATTTCTAGATGGCGATTATGCGGTGTTTGGCACTGTGACCCAAGGCATGGAAGGGGTCGATAAGATTCAGCAGGGCGATCGCATTGAGTCTGCCAAAGTCACTCAAGGCATCGAAAACCTCAAAAGAGGATAATTCGCATTAGTTTTGAGATTTTAACCGAGAACTCAAAACTTAAACTGGCTATGGATGTCGTGGTGACTGGAATTGGGCTGGCTTCAGCCTTGGGCAATTTAGAAGCTAGCTGGCATGGGTTGGTAGAGGCACGATCGGGCATTCAACTCTACCAACCCTTTTTAGATCTAGAGCCAAAACCTCTGGCGTTGATCAGCCCTCAACCTGCGGAATTGGTGCCACTGACTCAACAAATCGTGCTAGAGGCGCTTCAAGATGCGGGGCTGGGGCTGCCTCTGTCAGATTGCGGAGTGGTGGTTGGCTCAAGTCGAGGAAATCAGGCTGAGTGGGAGAAATTATCTCGACAGCCTTATTTAGAAGATGAGTCGATTCTTTTAAAAAGCTGGTTGAAGACGTTGCCCAATGCGGCAGCGATCGCCGCCGCTAATCTCCTACAAACCTGCGCTCCGGTGCTCTCACCAATGGCGGCTTGTGCAACCGGAATTTGGGCGATCGCTCAAGGCTATGAACTAATCCGATCGGGGCAGTGTCAGCGCGTCATTGCGGGAGCCATCGAAGCGGCAATTACGCCACTAACGCTGATTGGATTTGATCGGATGGGCGCTTTAGCAAAGACGGGCTGTTATCCGTTTGATGTTGATCGTGAGGGATTAGTGCTTGGCGAAGGGGGAGCTATCTTGGTACTCGAATCCGCAGCGATCGCAAAAGATCGAGGCGCTAAAACTTACGGTCAAATTTTAGGATTTGGGTTGACCGCAGATGGTCATCATGTCAGTGCGCCTGAGCCAGAGAGTAAAGCCGCGATCGCTGCCGTTTGGCAATGCCTCCAGCGCAGCAATCTTTCGCCTCAAGACATCGACTATATTCACGCGCATGGAACATCGACGCAGCTCAACGATCGCAACGAAGCTCACTTAATTCAGCAGTTGTTTCCATCCGGGGTGCCTGTGAGTTCGACGAAGGGGGCAACCGGGCACACGATCGGGGCATCCGGTGCGCTGGGGGCTGCTTTTTGTCTGATGGCGTTACGGCACAAAACTTTGCCGCCTTGTGTGGGGCTAAAATCTCCTGAATTTGACTTAGATTTTGTCAGGACTGCGCGATCTACGGCGGCTGGAAACGCCCTTTGCTTTAGTTTTGGATTTGGGGGACAGAATGCAGCGATCGCTTTAGGGCTTGACTCTGCTTAAGATCGTAAATTACATAAAATCGCACATAGTTCGGTCTACGTTTTAGCCTTTTGCCCTCATCCCCTAGCAATAGAGGCATCGACTCTAATCAACTAATAGAAGTTGTAACTGCGATCGCTAGTCTAGATTCCTCCTATCGCTGTAGGTGAATTGTCAATGTGCGGCGCTGACGTTCTTTGGGTTGCAGTTGAGCAGCCGTTCCATTTTGACAAGCCACATCTAAATCATAGGGAATGGTGGTGCAAGGCTCCATCACCAGCACATAATAATCACGCCAGCCGCCATAGATTTGAAAGACCCAAACATAAGGAAAATCAGCCTGATCAAAGGTCATCATCAAAGCAGTGCCCGATCGCTGATTGCGAATTCCACACTCTCCTTTAGCCAGATCTGAACTGTAAAAGAATTCTTGTGAGTGGGACGATCGCGGCAAAGCTTTTCGTAAATCAACTTCTTGACCGTCGGCGGCAAACGCTTTCGGGAAATGAGTTTTTTGAGCGCGTCCAATAATTTTGCTAAAGCCCAAGGCGACTGGCTCAATTAGGCAGTCGGGCAGCAGAATTTCGTCTCCAGCTTCGATGGCGATCGCAGCGTGGTGTTTAAACAAAAACGGAATCGTTTCATCAGATTTGTTGTGAAACTGAAACTCAATTCGAGCCTGAGTTTCCTCTAATCGAATGGTTTTTTCGACGCTGACAGGCACCGTTTCACAAAATCGCGCCATCTTAATGCTAGAAGGTGTAGTCTCTACGACATCCCACGCCTGCGACCACAGTTCCCCATGATCGACCAGATGCCGATTTTGAGACAACCCTTCTCCGTCATTGGGAAACATCTCATCCCAACCACCTGACCAATGGTCGTCAAATGAGGCACCCACCGGGAGCGATCGCGTTTGACTTGCATCATAATCAGGTGGATGCCAGAGCCACTCATGCCCGGTTTTTTGGTCTATGAGTTGATCAATTCGTCCTCCTAAGTCAGGGCGAATCGTCAATTTGAGTTCAGAGTTTTCCAATATAGTAATCATCGGCGTTCCCGCTTTCAGAAATTGAGTATAAATCTTTTTTCATACTCTTTATTCTTAACGCTATCGGTGACACCTCGATCGCGATATATGTCGCGAGAAGGAAATTTAAACGCTGACTTGCACTTGCATTTCGATCACCCTCACGGCAAAGGTTGGAATCCTGACGGTTTCGTCGTCAAGGCACTGCCCCGTTTGCAGATTGAAATTTTGTTTGTAGATCGGAGATGCCACTTTAGGGATGCCGTTACGATCGCCAATAATGCCCCGTGACAGCACAAAGGCTTTGCTAAACGGGTCGTAGTTGCTGAGAGCATAAATCTCGGTGCCATCTCCAACCCGAAAAACTGCAACTTGCTGACCTTCGACCAGGGCACAGACTCCCGTGTTGGGCAAGATTTGCTCGATCGGGCAAATCGTCACCCATTGATTAATTAACGATTGAGTAGGCAAAGCTTGAATCATAAGTAATAGGAATTTTTAGAACTTTTTCGAGAACGGTCTTGCAATGATTAGGACTTACGCAAACCTCGGAGGTTTTGGTCAAAATGCGTAAGTCCTGAGGATTACGATCGTTCGCCCGTGATCACCAATTCTTTTTCATCGTCAAACGCCGGACGTTTTTGTCCGCGTTCTTCGACGTGTACCAAACTGGGATCAGGTTGATCAACGTTGACAAAATGGCGGAAGCGCATCAGCTTGGTTGGATCGTCGATCGTCGTTTTCCATTCACAAGCGTAAGTCTCAACTTGATGCGCCATTTCTGCCTCTAACTCGTCACAGATGCCCAGCGAATCGTGGATTACCACTTGCTTAAGATAATCGATGCCGCCTTCAAGTTTGTTGAGCCAGGTTGCTGTGCGTTCTAGGCGATTAGCGGTGCGAATGTAGAACATTAAGAAGCGATCGATGTATTTAATCAGCGTCTCTTTGTCGATGTCTTCAGCAATCAGTTGAGCGTGTTGAGGTCTAATGCCACCATTGCCACACACATAGAGATTCCAGCCGTTTTCGGTGGCGATAATGCCAAAGTCTTTGCTTTGCGCTTCGGCACATTCACGAGTGCAGCCAGACACCGCAGACTTAAGCTTGTGAGGGGCGCGTAAGCCTCGATAGCGCAGCTCAACCTCGATCGCGAGTGAAGTTGAGTCTTGCACTCCAAATCGGCACCAAGTGCTGCCCACGCAGGATTTCACAGTTCTCAAGGCTTTACCGTAGGCGTGACCTGACTCAAATCCAGCATCGATCAATCGTTTCCAAATCAGGGGAAGCTGATCGACTCGTGCGCCTAATAAATCGATGCGCTGTCCGCCTGTGATTTTGGTGTAGAGTCCGAATTCTTTGGCGACTTCACCTAACACGATTAGGCGATCGGGCGTGATTTCTCCGCCAGGAATGCGAGGAATAACGGAGTAAGTGCCATCTTTTTGAATGTTAGCGAGGAAGGCATCGTTCGTATCTTGCAGCCCAACATGCGGCGGATTCAGCACATAATCATTCCAAGCAGAGGCGAGAATTGAGCCAACGGCAGGCTTACAAATTTCGCAACCTTTGCCCTGTCCATGACCCGCCAGCAACTGATCAAAAGTCTCAATTTTTTGAGTCCGAATCAGGTGATAGAGTTCTTGACGAGAATAAGCGAAGTGTTCGCAGAGATGATTTTTGACCTCGACTCCGGCTTTCTTTAACTGATCTTTTAACAGATCGGTGACGAGTGGAACGCAGCCTCCACATCCGGTTCCCGCTTGCGTACATTTCTTGACGCTGGCGATATCTGTCAATCCCTGTTCTTGAATCGCGCTGCAAATCTGTCCTTTAGTAACGTTGTTGCAAGAGCAAATCTGTGCCGTGTCGGGCAGACTTTCCACACCCATTGCAAAGCTCGATTGACCTTCACGAGGCGGCAACAACAAATCTTCGGGGTGAGGCGGCAGCACAATTTGGTTTTGCATCAGTTGCAGCAAATTGCCGTAGGCAGACGCATCGCCGACTAGGATGCCGCCAAGGAGCCGATCGCCCGATTCATCCACCACAATCTTTTTATAAATGCCCTGAATCGAGTCGATAATGGCAAACTCTTTTGCACCAGAAGTTTTGCTAAACGCATCACCAAAACTAGCGACATCTACGCCCAGCAATTTCAGCTTGGTAGACATATCTGCACCCGTAAAAGCATTGCTGCCGCGATCGCAAAGATTATCAGCCACAACTGTTGCCATTGTGTAGCCAGGAGCCACTAGCCCATAGATCCGATTATCGTAAAGGGCACATTCTCCGATCGCATAGATATCAGGATCAGAAGTCTGACAGTGATCATTAATCACAATGCCCCCGCGATCGCCCACGGCTAATCCGCAATCTCTCGCAATCTCATCACGAGGACGAATGCCCGCAGAAAACACAATCATATCGGTCTGAAGCTCGTCACCATCCGCAAACTGCATTTTGGTAACTCTGCCATTTTCGCTGACGATCGCAGTGGTCGATTTGCTGGCGTGAACGGCGACTCCTAGAGCCTCAATTTTGTTTTTAAGAACGGTGCCGCCTGCGTCGTCTACTTGTACGGGCATTAAGCGAGGGGCAAACTCAACAACATGGGTTTCTAATCCCATATGCTTTAAGGCGTTGGCGCATTCTAACCCCAACAATCCGCCACCAATCACGACCCCGACTTTAGCGCTTTTGGCATGAGCCGCCATCGCTTCTAAATCGTCGATCGTGCGATAAACAAATGTTCCTTGCGTGTCTTTTCCAGGAATCGGTGGCACAAATGGATAGGAGCCAGTTGCAATCACAACGTTGTCATAACCAATCGTGATGCCGTTAGCAGAAGTCACCGTTTTGTGATCGCGATCGATGCGAATTGCTTTATCACCCACGTAGATCTGAATGTTGTGATCTTGATAAAGTCCGGGTTCGACGAGGGTCAAGTCAGCAGCCGTTTTGCCTGAAAAGAAGCCGCTTAAGTTGACCCGATCGTAAGCAACGCGAGGTTCTTCACAGAAGGTAACGAGATGCCAATCGTCGATCGCTTTTTTGGCGATCATCTGTTCTAAAAACTTGTGACCGACCATGCCGTTGCCGATGACAACCAACGTCTTCTTAGTCATTATCAAAGATTCTCTGTAGCGCCATTCCTTAGCTAGACTACGCGCAATTTTTAGATGTGACCAGTGCAAGACTGTAATTTAGGCTACGAAAATCGCTAGAATGATGCGTTTTTTGTATAATTTCAATTCTGGTTTTGCATTGAACGCCAAAATTTAATATCCATATTAATAAATAACCCCAATATGCGTAGGGGCAAGGTACACCATGCCCCTACATTGCGATTAGAATCGCAACCCATTTACTCCACCGACCGCTAAAGCACCCGCGATCGCCGAGGCTGCTAGCGAAGTCAATGCCGTGCCAAATAACCACCAAGCGGCTGTGGCTGCGGCTTTTTGCGTTTCGAGGGCTTGCTTTTTAGCTTGATGTTGCAGGGATTTGATCCGTCGCTGGGTTTCGTGCTGGATATAGTCTGCCTGATGCAATACCCCATCTCGCGCTGTTTCAATCTGGCTGATGATGCGATCGGCATCAGTCTCAGACAAGTTAGGAATCGAGCCGAGAACGGCAGTCAGGGTGTTGCGATCGAACTGCCCCAATCGATTCCGCAGGGCATCGGCTCCCGCTTGGGGATCGTCAAACAGCTTGCTGAAATCTTGCTTGATGCCTTCGTAATTTAACTCAGGGCGATTTAACGAATTGAGATAGTGGCTAAGATTCTCAGTCGTGCGGTCAATCACTGACTGAAAGCGCTGCTGAAGTTTCTCAAATTGCGCTGCAAACGCGTCTCGCACAGACAGAACTTGATCAATGATTTGATTGGCTTCTTCTTCAGTGATGTCTTTGCGTTGAGAGAGCAATGCCACCAGCGTGTCTCGATTGACGTGAGAGAGCCGATCGCCCACGCTGCTCACACCCGCCCGCGGATCACTCAGCAGTAGGCTTAAATCGCGCTTGATGCCTTCGGGGTTGAGTTCTTCTTTTTGGGTATTTTTCAGATAGGTTTCCAGGCTAGACTCAAACGTCAGCGCTTGCTGTTGGGCACGACTGACGAGGCGACGCGGCGCTCTCACAAAATCGCGGATGGTGTCTTGAACCTGGTCGATCGCGCGATTGACTTGCGCTTCGCTCAAATCTTGGCGCTGGCTAAGAAGTTTAACCAGCGTGTCTCGATCGACGTTAGCAAGCCGCGATCTCAAGGCATTGCCGCCTGCTTTTGGGTCGTTAAGCAGTGTAGTCAAGTCTCTGCGAATGCCTTCAGGATTGAGTTCTTCGAGATCAGTGCTTCTCAGATAGTCAGCAATCGCGGTCAAAGTCTGATCATATTGCGCTTTAGCGGTGTCGGCAAGTTGGCGCGGCGCTTGCAGAATGCGGTCGCGAACTGACTCAACGCGATCGAGAATCTGGTTAACCTGTTCTTGACTGAGGTCTTGACGCTGGCTCAACAGAGACACCAGCGTCTCGCGATCGAACTGAGCCAAGCGCGACCGCAGTGCCATCAATCCGGCTTGAGGGTCTTCAAACACCAGTTTTAACTCGCGCTCGATCGCATCGGGATTCAGTTCTTCTTTTTGGGTGTTGCGAAGATAATCTTCGACTCGTTGCCGCACCTCAGATGCCTTTGCAGTTGCCTGATTGCGTAGTTCTTGAGCCGAATTAAGAATTCGATCGCGAATGGTTTCAAATTGATTCACAATCTGATTGGCTTCGTCTTGACTAAGATCTTGACGCTGTTGCAACAAATTAACTAAATCATCTCGATTGAATTGACCAAATCGCGCCTGTAGCGTTTCCAATTCTGCTTCTGGATCTTCAAGTAGCTGTTGTAATTCTTGTTGAATTTTTGCTTCATTAAATTGCGCTTTATCGGTCGAGCGCAGATAGTTTTCGACACGGGTTTGCAGGTTGTTCGCCTGCTCTTGTGCATCGGCTTGCTCAACGATCGCCAAAACTTGCTGACGCACCTCTTCCATTAGGGTTGCACTCTCTTGAATTCGACCAGGGCTGAGGTCTTCTCGGCGGGTGAGTAAGTCTTCAAAATACGATCGGTTGAGTGCTTCGAGTTGACGACAAACTTCCCGCGAGTCTGCCTGAGGATCGTAAATGATGTCTCTAAACTCATCTTGAATCGTCAGCCGATTTAAGTGCCAGGGCAGCGATCCTGACAGATAGTTTTCGACATCTGCCTTGATAATATTGCGAGGCAAAGCAGGTTGATCAGCCACCTGTTCTTGAAGTTGATCGCCGACTTTTTCTGCTTGATCTTTGATTTGCTCACCTACTTTTGTGGCTTGTTGAGTGGTGCGATCGACGATTTTTTGCAGTTGTCCGCTCACTTTCTCAACATCGACATCTGACAAATCGACTCGACCCTGCACCGCCGACAATAGAGAACTCACGCCATATCTCAACGCCTGATTTGTGAGGGATGCGCTTGCTTTGTGAGGATGATTTGCAGCCCGAATAAGTGATTCTAATTGCTCATAAACTTGACTGGATTGCAGGTCTTCTGGAGTCGCTGATTTGAAAGTTTGCAGCAGTTGATCGGGCAACTCTGCGGGAGTCTTACGAACGTTTTTCCAGACACTTTCTAGCGAGTCAGCGATGCGATCGAGGTCTTCTTGCGATAAATTAGTACGATCGCGGATTAAGGTTAGAAATTGTTGACGATCGAAGTTCCGAAACAAATCGGTGTCGGCAAGCTCTTGCAAATCTGCGGTGTTCAAAATCTTCTCAAACTGTCCGCGAATTTCATCCAGGTTTAAATGGGGAATCGGCAAACTCGCTAGAGAACTTTGCAGCGTTTCTCGAACAGCATCGGGGTTAATGCCCGACGTAATCTCACGACGCACCGCCGCCGCAATATCTTCAGCCGTTGAAACTGCTTGATTTTTGGCAACATTTGCCCCGATCGCTGAAGTTGCCATTCCTAGCAGATCTTGTAGACCAGAAGTAGCCGTTTTGGCGATCGAGCCGACTAGCGAACCGATCGTGGTTGAGCCAAACCACATCAAAATCGAGAAGTAAGTAGACCAGACGACGACCCCGACGATCGCGCCCAGAGTGACACTATTAATCAAGCTAAGTTTAACGGCTAAAAAGCACGCAGCAAACAATGCAAGACTCACCGTTGCTAATGCCCAGATTCCAACTTTTGCTTCAATTTTACGAATGCTGCTTCCTAAGCTGCTGCTATCGTCTAAGTCATCAGTTGCGACATCAGTGCCGCCAGGTGAAACTAAATAGGCAATTGATAAATTTGTTAACAGCAATTGAAAGCCAAATGCCATCATCACTCCGGCGAGTAAGGCAACTAAAAATTGTGACCCAGAAAAAACTAGCGCGGCTTCTTTAGAAGTGATGGGATCAACAACTACTTGAGCAAAACTGGTCTGCATTTTAAGCAGAAACAGTGCGGCTTCTGAAGTGTTTAACATGGTTATTTTCCTTTTTTAAACATAAATCTAGACAGCATTCTGACGGTTAGTCAGGTGCCAGATCTCAACGCTAACAACCTGAATCTGGAGCGTTCCCTGTCGGAAGTGAGAAATCTTATTTTGATGTGACAAAAAATATTAAGTTAGAAAAATTCCGTTGGTGTTGACTGCAAATGATGTTTTCGATTTAGCGCAACCTTGCATTGATTCTTGTTCTCGTTGCTTGCACTTGGCGAAGCTTAATCTGCTCATGCCCCAGAACATTCAGCGTATGCCCAGCGCAAATTTACCTTGAGAAATGGATAGGCGGTTGAAACTGCTCGTGTGCATTTTCCATCCCGCTCTCTAGGAAACGGGCTATCAACCCCACCGCGCTTTTCTGGTATTGTAAAGCTGAATGAGGAGACTTTACTGGCACAAAATATGGCTCCACTGGTCGCAAATTATTATCTAACCTATCGCTGCAACGCTCGTTGTCATTTTTGTGACATCTGGGCACTCGAACCCAAGCAGGAAGCCTCTTTTGAAACGATTCAAAAAAATCTGGCTGATTTGCGTCGTCTAGGCGTTAGGTATGTAGACTTTACGGGTGGCGAACCTTTGCTGAGATCCGATGTGGCTGAGGTTTTTGCTGAAGCAAAACGGCAAGGCTTCACTACCAGCATGACCACCAACACGATTCTCTACCCCAAGCGCGCCAAAGAAATGCAGGGCTTGGTAGACTTCCTCAATTTCTCGTTAGACGGGGGCGATGCCGAAACCCACGATCAGTCGAGAGGCGTAAAGATTTTTGACACGCTCGTAGAGTCGGTTAAAATTGCTCAGTCGCTGGGAGAATATCCAGTCCTCAATCACACGGTCACCGCGCAAAACTACGGACGCATTGGCGAGGTTGCCGAACTAGGTGAGCAACTACAAGCCCGCATTTGGCTCAATCCTGCGTTCACGGCCCACAGCAACTACAACTCTAAAAAGAATCCCACACCTGATATGGTGAAGGCGATCGAGGTTGCTGCTAAGAAATATAACAATCTTGGTTACAATAAGGCGGCGCTGGCATTCATTGAGGCGGGCGGCAACGACACCGAAAAACCTCGCTGTAAGGCGGTCGAAGCGGTGATTGCCATCGGCCCTCACGATGAGCTTCTGTTGCCCTGCTATCACTTTGCTCAAAAAGGGTTGCCGATCGCGGGTCGCCTCTATGAGCTTTATAAGCAGTCAGAAGAAGTCGAAGAATTTCGGCAATCGCAGGGCAAGCTGTCGGTCTGTGAAGGCTGCACCGTTTGGTGTTACCTCATTCCCAGCTTTTTTAAGGGTGTAGACAAATATTGGCTGTTAAACCAAGTAACCTATGTCGGAGAATTCTTGGCCAGAAAGCGATTCTTACAACGAGCTTGAGTCGCTTCCAGAAGAAGCCTGTGCAGCACTTGCGGCACTCGTGGGAGATTTGCCCGAAGCGTCGGAGTTTGATCCGATAGATGACTCGCCCTATCCGGGCTTTAAAGGGCGCAGGCGAAAAGCGGCTACGGTTTTGGTGGTGATTTGGGGCGGCACGATCGCGCTGCATCTAGTGACTTGGGGCTATTGGTTTGTGTTGGGTTTGACCACGTTGATGGGGCTACACGCCGTCAGATTCTTGATGGCGCGTCCGTCTGATCTGCCAGAACCGATATCGGATGAGTCACGAGAAACTTATCCTTATGTGTCGCTAATGATTGCGGCAAAAAATGAGGAGGCGGTGATCGGCACTCTCGCCGATCGTTTGTGTCGGTTAGATTACCCCAGCGATCGCTACGAGGTTTGGGTGATAGACGACAACAGCACCGACAAAACGCCAATTTTGCTAGATGAACTGGCAGCCCAATATCCCCAGCTCAAGGTTTTTCATCGCCCTGTTGACTCAGTAGGCGGCAAATCTGGGGCGTTAAACCAGGTGTTGCCGTTCACGCAGGGAGACATTATTGTGGTCTTCGACGCGGATGCTCAAGTCGAGCCAGACTTTTTGCGGCGAGTGGTGCCCTTGTTCGATCGCGAGCAGGTAGGTGCTGTGCAAGTTCGCAAAGCGATCGTGCAAGCCGAGCCTCAGTTTCAGTCTAAAGATGCCAATAATTTTTGGATTCGTGGACAAATGGCAGAGATGGCGCTCGATGCCTTTATTCATCAGCAGCGAGTCGCGATCGGCGGCATGGGCGAACTGCGTGGCAATGGTCAGTTTGTAAGGCGCAAAGCCCTAGAGCAAGTCGGCGGCTGGAACGAAGAAACTATTACCGACGATTTAGATCTGACGATTCGACTCCACGTTCATCGCTGGGATATTGATGTAGTGACCGTTCCGGCGGTCTATGAAGAAGGGGTGACGAGCGCGATCGGGCTATGGCATCAGCGCAATCGCTGGGCAGAAGGGGGCTATCAGCGCTATCTCGACTATTGGCGACTGATTGCCAGAAACCGCATGGGAACGCGCAAAACCCTCGATCTGCTGATGTTTTGGATTATTCAATACGTCATGCCGACTGCCGCCTTGCCCGACTTTTTGATGGCGATCGCGCGCAACCGTCCTTTATTGCTCAGTCCGATCTCAGGGCTGACGGTGACGCTATTTTTGTTTGGCATGGTCGGGGGGCTACGGCGCGTTCAGCGATCGAGCGGCGTTGAAGCTCAACTCAAACAATCTTCGCCTAAAGGGTTTGACTTCTCTCTGTTTGTGGCACTCCTACAATCGCTGCGCGGCACGTTATATATGATGCACTGGCTGCCGATCGTGGGCAGCGCTACGGTGCGGATGTCATTCCGTCCCAAACGGTTGAAGTGGATCAAAACGGTGCATCGTGGCACCGAAGATTAGACCTAAAAATCAACATCCTCTTCATCGTCCTCTTCAGGTTCCTCCTGTGGCTCAAACGTTTCTGCCACAGGGGGAATGATTGCGATCGACTCAGAATCGATTGGCACATCCAGTTCATCATCTAAATTTACAACGTCACCATTAAAGGCGTAAGCAAGACTCTTAGCAGCTTTGGTGACTTCATCATCTTCCCAACCTCTAGCTTGAGCGAGATCAGGATTCTCGGCTGCTTCTGGTTGGGCAAGAGGAGTTGGTTCACTTGACTCGCTGGCTTGTAGCACGATCGCCGGAGCCGGAACTTCTGGCGGTTGCGGACTCGACTCGATCGGGCGACTGGCTGAAGGATTGGGCTGCTCCATTGACCAAGCAGAATTAGATGCAATAACCTCTGACACTTGCAGCGTGACTTTAACGGCTCTCTTTAACGCTCTAGCAGATGCCCTACCAAGCAGCGGCACCGTTCGTTGAATCATTTTCACCATCGATTCTCCCCGAACGCCTACGATCACTTCGTTACCGTTAACCGCTAACAGGTGACAGTTGGCACTGACGATTCCTTTAGTCGATGGGATGTCAACATAACTGAGAATCTGCTGCCAGGTCTGGGCTAACTCATCGTTAGCATCGCTGGGCTGAGGAGCGGCTACAACGTCTTCAATAACTTGAGGCGCGATCGCAGGTTCAGAAAGGGGCTGAGGGGTTGAAGTGACTTCCTTGACAGCGGGCTTAAAGACGGGAACTTCTGGAGCTGTAGGTGCGATCGTAGGCTGAGACAAGATGGGTTGACCAATTGCAGTCGGCAATAGCCCCAACAGCGTCAACTCCAACCACAATCGCGGCTGAGTCGTGTTTTTAAGTTGCAGTTCGCTGCTGCGTAAATGCTGCTGCCCTGCCAAAATGGTGCCTAAATCTTGCGTTTGAGCGAAATTGCAGAGGTTTTTCCAGGTGGGGGGCGTGATTGCGACTAAATCGCTGCGAGTGGGTGCGGTTTTGGCGATCAGCAAATCGCGGTAAAAGCTGGCAAGGTTTTGCAGCACGATCAGTGGTTCTCGTCCCCGATCCATTAATCGCCGCGTGTGGTCAAGCACGGCTTCGGGGTTGCTGGTGGCGATCGCTTCGACCAACCCCATTAAATCCTGTTCTGGAACTGCTCCAACTAAATCCCACACGCGATCGACGGTGACTTCACCCGCTAATAAACTCAGTTGATCGAGCAAACTTTCAGCATCACGCAACCCACCTTGAGAAATCTGAGCGATCAAATGCAGAGCATCTTTAGCAATAGAAATGCTCTCTTTTTCGGCAATCATTCCTAGATGCTGAACCATCGGCTCTAACGGAATCCGGCGATAATCAAAGCGCTGACAGCGAGAAATAATCGTCGGCAACACTCGCTGGGGGTCAGTGGTTGCCAAGATAAAAACAACGCGATCGGGCGGCTCTTCTAAAGTCTTCAACAGCGCGTTAAATGCTGCATTTGAAAGCATATGAACTTCGTCGATCACATACACTTTGTATCGACACTGTACGGGTGCAAACTGAGCGCGTTCAATTAGCTCACGAATGTTGTCTACTCCTGTATTGCTTGCCGCGTCAATCTCGATCACATCCAGCGCAGAGCCGTTGGTGATGGCTCGACAGGTTTCACACACGCCACACGGGGCATCGGTCGGCGCGTTTACCGCAATGCAGTTTAGCGATTTGGCAAAAATGCGGGCGCTCGACGTTTTGCCAGTGCCTCGTGCGCCTGTGAACAAATAGGCAGGAGCAATGCGCTGTTGACAAAGGGCATTTGAGAGCGTGGTGGCGATCGCTTCTTGCCCCACTAGCTGTGCGAAGGTTTGCGGACGATATTTGTGGTGAAGTGGCTGGTAGGACATAAATACTAAAAAGTTCCCTATCTTATAGGGTAATCGATTATCTTCTCACCCCTGGTTCAATCCTTCAAGGCTGAAAGCGAGTGTGTCATACCAATTTCGGAAGCAATTGTGACGGATCGTTCGATCTGACGGGGCACGGCATGCCCCTACGCTTTTTGTACGGGCATGGCACTGCCCTCACGCGGATCTGTCGCATTCACAAATCAAATGGGTATCACTCCGAAGAAGTTCCTATCTAGATGCAGACAGACGCTTCTCAGAGACTCACTACAATAAAGTCATCTATAAATGCTGGGTCATCTCTGACCGATCGAGTCTTTATGCACACTGACATCCTTACGCTTCAAGCCTTTTTGCTGGCGCTCGCTCAAATAGATGGCATCTTGCCCACCGAGTTGCATCAGCAAATTCATGCTCTCGGCACCGCGATCGCCCATGACGAACCAGACGTTGCAGAGAGAATTCGGCATTTAGTAACGCAGCACGATCGCCTTCATCAACTCTATCAAGATGCCTACGATCGTCTACAGCGCCAATCTCCCAATCAAGAACGCGCTCAAGCTCTGTTTACAACCTCTAGAACTCCATTACTCACCTGGAAAGAGATTGCCGTTCCGGTGCTGACTGCTGATGACTTTCGATCGGCAGCCAGACACCTGCTCAAACGAATGACTAGGCAGAGATCGAGCGCGTCGGGAGCAGAACGGGTGTTTCTCGTGTCATTGCAGCAAGCCGTTTCTGAACTGGATGCTCACTCGATCGCTGTGTTGCAAGCCTTAGAAAAACGTCCGCTCACCGTCAAAGGATTGGGTTATGTGACGGGGCATTCACAAGAACAAGCCCAACAGTTAATGCAAGAACTCTGTCAAGCCGGATATATCGATCGCACCACCAGCAATATTTTGCACAAAGTCTTTCCGGCTTTGGGGAGAAACTTGCAGCAGACCTGCGAAAACTTCGATCTCGATACTTACTTTACGCTGACCGCCAGAGGTCATTTTTTGCTGCATCCCGTAATCACCTTTGGACAGCAAATCGGTGGCATCTTGTGAACGAATCATTAGATTGGGAACTGATCACGATCGCCGCCCTGATCGCAGGACTGTTTAACCTTCCGGTGGCGTTTCAAAAGCTAAGACAAACCTGCAAAGGCTTGCTGTTTTTTGAGCCTTTGAAAAGCCCCGGATTTTGGCTGTGGATTCTGGCTCAGTTGCTATTTCCCTCGATCGTATTTCTGGCGTGGATCACGAATTTTTTCTCAGTCAAACCAGTTGTAGACGCGATGCTGTTTTTGCGAGCGATCGCTGCTGGGTTTGGCTTCACTGCCTTCTTAAACTCGCGCACCGAAACCGGATTTTTGACTCTCGATATTAAAAGTCTCTATGATGGCGTTGTGCGGGTGGGCTTTGCGCTGATTGCCTCTCAAGAAACGCGTCGCACCAAAACTTTTCTGCGTGCCCTCGAGAAAGAATTGCATCAACCGAGTGCTGATATGTCCGAAGGGTTAAGAAGTCTTCGGGCTTATTTTAGTGCTGACATTGCCCTGACTTTAGAAGAACGGCAAAAATTTTTGGGCAGCATCAGTCAAGCTTTGTCAGAAATCCAAATCGACAAACAGATCGAAGTCGTTGAAAATCTTTTGCCAGAAGTGCGGCAGCGAGATCTCGTCGATGCGCTAGAGGGCTTTAAGTGCAGCCCCCAGTTTTTGCAAACCTATCTACCAAGACGATTTGCGCGATCGATCACGTCCGCTGCCAGCAATCAAGCCCTCCGACTTTAATCGGCATCACTCGTGTGCTATCTTAAATTGCTCTTCTAGACCTGGGATGTATGAACTACTCCGCTAAAGTCGATCGTATCTACACCGATGGAGCCTGTTCGGGCAATCCAGGGCCCGGTGGGTGGGGCACCGTCGCCTATTATGTCAACGGTGCAGTACACGAGATGGGAGGAGGCGACGCGCAAACTACTAACAACCGCATGGAAATGCAAGCCGCGATCGCTGCCCTTAAGTTTTTGCAAGACTTTGATCAGCAAGACCCGATCGCCCTTTACACTGACAGCGAATATGTCAAAAACGGCATCACTAAATGGATCAAAGGCTGGAAGCAAAAAGGCTGGAAAACTTCGACAGGGAAGCCCGTTCTCAATCAAGATTTGTGGGAAATTCTCGACGAACTCAACTCAAAACAAGTCGAGTGGCGCTATGTGCGTGGGCACACTGGAGACATTGGCAACGAACGCTGTGATACGATCGCCCGTGCCTTTTCTCTCGGCAAAACCCCTACGTTAAAGACATTCACCGATCAAGTCCAAGAACCTGAGGTTATCATGACGGATGCATCACTGCCCGCGCCCGTTGATTTGTCAGACTTGCCCCGTGAAGGTCGCGTCGAAAGCCTGCGGCACCTGGTAGAAACGCTGCAAATGGCAGATGAGATTGCCAGCAAAGCTTATTTGATCACCAGTTCAGAACTCGCTGACCTGATAGATGTCAACGCCAGTGCCGTCACCAGCCGCGGTGATAACTGGGTTTGGCGCAACTGGGTTGTCTCACGGGTGCGACGAGAAGGCAATCAAATTTTGTGGCAGTTAGAAAGAGTGGATTAACGTCAGTTCGACAGAAGTGGTTCGTTCCGATTATGGATTCGGGAAGCCCCCTAAATCCCCCAATTTGAGGGACTTTGAACCAGAAATTTGGCTTGAAGTCCCCCAAATTGGGGGATTTAGGGGGCAGAAGCCGCTGACAACGAAGCGAAAAAACTCATCGAACTGACGTTTGGATTAAGATCGAAAATTAAATGAGCACTGCCGTGCTATGCCCGTAGACAATGAAGGCTTTTTAACCGTCATGACCCGACACATCGGACTACATTCATTTGCGTTGCATCTGACACAAAGCATACGCCTCCAAACTTGTTTAAGATTGGGTTCAAATTCTCAATCACTGTGTCAATCTGCTCAGTAGAGCAAAAGGCAATCACGTAGACATTATCCAAGCTTGAGAAATCATCGGACACAGTGCCACGCACACTTCTTCCAGCCAC
The DNA here is from genome assembly GCF_003003695.1 of Phormidesmis priestleyi ULC007. NCBI lineage: Bacteria > Bacillati > Cyanobacteriota > Cyanophyceae > Leptolyngbyales > Leptolyngbyaceae > Phormidesmis > Phormidesmis priestleyi. Next base: position 2,999 of record NZ_PVWG01000041.1, on the reverse strand, counting down.
ATTCCGAATCACGGTGTATCCCGGAACGCCTGATTTCTCTAGCGCTTTCAGAATTTTATTGAGTTCGACCGAACTCGCCATAATCTCGATGCGTTTAACGACTTCCATTGTTAACTCCAGAACAGATTGATTCCATACAAATAGAGCGGAATTCCCACCAGGATATTAAAGGGGAATGTGACCGCGAGAGCGGTTGAAATATATAAGCTGGGATTGGCTTCAGGAACCGTCAGCCGCAGCGCCGCAGGAACGGCAATATAAGACGCGCTTGCACAGAGAACGGCAAACAGTAGCGCGTTTCCTTGAGGCATTTGAATGAGTTTGGCGATCGCAATCCCAACCCCAGCATTGAAGATTGGGATCAGAATCGCAAATGCAATCAAAAACACTCCCGCTTTCTGCAAATCTTGAATTCTCTGAGCAGCAACCAATCCCATATCTAACAAAAAAAAGGTCAGCGCCCCATAAAACAAACCTTGTGTGAAAGGTTTTAAGACTTCCTCGCCGTGTTCTCCGGTCAAAATGCCGATGATGATGCTGCCAACCAGCAAAAACACCGAACCGTTAAAAAACGACTCTCGCAAGATTTCTCCCCAGTCAAATTCTTGTCCGTCTTGATTGTCAGCAAACACTTTTACCAATATTAAACCGACCACGATCGCAGGTGACTCCATCAATGCTAACGCTGCCACCATATATCCGTCAGAGGCAATGCCAACTTGATCGAGAAACGAGCCAGCCGTGATAAACGTGACGGCACTGATTGAGCCATAAGTTGCGGCGATCGCGGCTGCATTGTAGGGATCTAATTTGATTCTTAAAATAAAAAATGTGTAGAGCGGCACGACACACGCCATGAGAATTGCAGCCCCGATCATTAAAAAGACATCTTGAGTAATGCCGCTCTTAACCAGTTCTGAACCGCCCCTAAACCCGATCGCGATTAGCAAATATAACGAAAATAGCTTGGGAATCGGAGAGGGAATTTCGAGATCAGATTTGACAAAAACCGCCAACATTCCTAAAAAGAAGAATAAAACAGGCGGATTCAAAAGGTTAGATACAACTAGGCTGACATCCATTTGCGGCTCCCGATTCGTTTGCTCAGGTCACAAATTTTTAGATTACATCACAGCGGCACTCATATTGAGATCTGAGAACGATCAAGTAGAGACACGACATGTCATGTCTCTACATCGCGTAAATCAAACTGGTATAAGTTTTTAAGGATAGCGATCGCTCCCCTTATTTCTGCTTGGCTGCTATAATGCGCTTAACTTTGGGGCTGTAGCTCAGATGGATAGAGCGACCGCCTCCTGAACAACCGGGCACCTTAGAGGAAACTCTATCGGTGAATGTGATCAAAGTCGGTGAACCCTAAAGAGTCAGCAAACCGTGATTAAATGCCCAGTTTGCACTTCATGGCAATACCGAGCCAAGCCTAAATTTAGTTGCAGACCAAGGCAGGCATTGATTTAGGAAGGTGTAGAGACTAGACGGTCACCACCTACAGGCTGCATTGCCCAGGGTGAAGGTATAGTCCAGAGAGTGGGGAAACTCACACAAATCTGAAGCGGTAGGTCGAGGGTTCGAGTCCCGCCAGTCCCGTTGAACTTCTAGACTTCCTGAAAGCCGAAAGGTCTTCAGGAATTTTTTCGGCTAAATCACTGCGAAACGTCTCTAAGGTAGTGTGGAGACAGCGTAATATCAAGAATTCAAGACACCGTGAATAATAAGAGTTTCGACTGGCGCGCTTCATTAGCGTTAACTCTAGTGAGTATCATTGCTTTGGTTGGCATTAATGCGATCGTGATCATCACCCCCGGCGAGGCAGCCGTCCTGAGTGTGTTGGGTAAAGCTCAAGATGGTGTGTTGCTAGAAGGTGTTCACCTCAAGCCGCCGCTCATTTCAACGGTTGATTTTTATGATTTGACCGTGCAAAAGTTTGAAGTTCCGGCACAGAGTTCGACCAAAGATTTGCAGCAATTGACCGCGAGTTTTGCAATCAACTTTCGGCTTGATGCCAGTCAAGTGGTGGTGATTCGTCGCACTCAAGGCTCGTTGCAGAATATTGTCTCGAAGATTATTGCTCCGCAAACTCAAGAGTCGTTTAAGATCGCTGCGGCTCGACGCACTGTAGAGGAAGCGATCACTAAGCGAGACGAACTTAAACATGATTTTGACATCGCCTTGAGCGAACGTTTGGCAAAATACGGAATTATTATTCTCGATACCAGCGTTGTCGATCTGACCTTTTCGACTGAGTTTTCAAAAGCGGTTGAAGAAAAACAAATTGCCGAGCAGCGAGCGCAACGAGCCGTCTACATCGCTCAAGAAGCCGAACAAGAAGCCGAAGCAAATGTGAATCGGGCAAAAGGACAAGCAGAAGCGCAACGATTGCTGCGAGAGACATTGACTACAGAGTTATTGCAAAAGCAAGCGATCGACAAGTGGGACGGCAAATTTCCACAGGTCATGGGCGGTGATGGCGCACTGCCCTTCATTAACCTAGATTTGTCAAAGACGAAATAGCGGCTGCGATCGTCTGCTTTATGGATTAAATAAAGCCGGAATTTTTGTCAGGACACATTAACCCGGCAATGTTTGATCTGACATTCCAAATCGTTTCTCTCAAAGCTGAAGAACCGCAGTTTCTAGAGCAATTTACCATTCCGGGAAAGGCGGCTGGGTCTGCCGTTAACCAGGCTAGCAAATGAAGTATCTCGTGGATCAATGCTTCCTCAATCCTGTGAAAATTCGAGTCGGGCAAGATAACCTCAACACTCATGTCCCAGCGACACTTTACCGGAACGGAGGGTTCGGGAACCGTTAAAGCCCTGCTCGTTTACGACGGGGATGAAGAATCGGGTTCCCGCGTGGCTGCTTACTCAGTCCCCTTCTTACCTAGTCCCCTTCTTACTCAGTTGCCTGCGACGGGAAACCCGTCTTCAGCACTGAGCGCTACAGCGGGAACCCCGCTTTCAGGGCTAGGCGCTACG
>NZ_PVWG01000040.1:0-42073 GCF_003003695.1 Phormidesmis priestleyi ULC007 | reverse complement strand
TGGAGGGTAGCCTCCCGCAAAAATAGCTCATCGCCAGGTTGAATATTAAAAGAACAAAGCCTCCTTTCTTAGCTGAAGGGCAGGGTGGTTTCAAGTTAGCTAGTGAAAAACCTGATGCACCTGATTGGCGAGTTCTCGGATGCAGTCGGGGATCGTTCGGCACCCTAAACGACGGGCTAAGGTAATCAGAAACAGAGTTAAAAATTGCCCAACTAATGGGAGCATATCCGCCACGACGCGGCGGGTCATCTTCTTGAAGCGTGACATCTTTGACCCAATGCAACCCATTTTCGATTTGCCAATGGCTGCGGGTCAGATCTAAAAATATGGTGGCATCTAGGCACAAATTGCTGAGGTAACACTGCTCCTCGGCAAAGGGCTTACCCGCACGAGTACCTTGACGGATGACCCAGACAATTCGGGTTATCCCAGCTTTTGCCCAGCGTTGGGGCAGATCATCAGGAACGTGATAGACCTGGACAGTCCGCTGGGTTTGCTGACCATGCAGCGTCTCAGTGTGGGTGGTTTGGCTCAAGGGAGTCGCGTGGTGCAACAGGGAGCGCATTTGGTCGTAAAGCTTTTTCTGATTGGCTTTGAGACTCACAAGATAGTGACAGTGCCGCGCTTCTAAGAGGTCCAACGTTTCGACTTGAGTAGGGAGGGCATCGAGGCTAAAACTCAGGGGCAAGGACTGCGCCAAAGTTGGAGTACTGGTGACGACTTCTAGCAGGCGTTTGGCGACCCCAATTTCACTTTCTTTGGCGTTGTCCATCAACTCCAAGCGCACCACCCCGACGCTTTGTCCATAGACCGATACCAGAGACGCGAAGTTTGCTCGTGCGTGTTGCCCCCAACCGCTGTGCATTTGATGCTTTTGCCATCAATCGACCACAACAGACCTGCCAAGGTGGACGCGTGCCGCAAGGCCCAGCCATTAAAAATATTCACCCACTCTTGGGCATCGACCTGCTGAAACGTCCGCCGAAAGGTCGAGTAGGACGGAAAGCGGGTGCAACTGGGGGGCAGTTCCAACAACTCACACAGGATGAGATGATGCGGGTAAAGGCAACCAGCGGACGATACCCCCAGTAGCCACATAAGCTGCCCAGCAATGCCAAAAATAGAATCAACCACAGCGGTTGGCTTTGTCCGCGTTTGCTGCGAGGGTCTGAGATCGTTTTTAATTGAGTGATGAGGGACATGGACTGATAGTTATATTTAAGGTTTCAGTCCATCCTCATTTTTCTCTCCTTACCTTGAAACCACCCTGCCCTTCTTAGTTGAAGGGGGGCTTTTTTGCTTATAGTACTTCTCTTCGCTCTATCAATAGAAAATGCCGGAGCTTCTAATGCTATCTATGTAGAATTCAGATGAGACCTTTGCGATCGCCCCTACCATGCCGCAAGAATTGCCATCTGGGGAGGACTTTTGTTATGAAAGTCTATTGAGTTGATACAAAGTTGTGTGAGTCGGATTGCCATTCTGAAATTTCAAGAATCTGCTTGTTCATTGTCTGACGATCGTGGGAACACTAAACTAGTACAATTCGCAGGACGGGTTTATGTCGAGTAGAGGCTTGAACAAGTGGATCGTTAGTGGTAATTTGGCGGCAGACGCTCAAATTAAAACCGTTGACTTGAAGAGTGGTGAGAAGGCTCAGGTGGCGACAGCGACGTTGTATGTGCAGAAGCCGCGCGATCGCGAAGAATCGTTCACTGTTTCCCTGAGCATTTGGGAGAAATCTTATGCTTGGCGTAAGCTTCAGTTCCTGAAGAAAGGGTCATTGATCATTTGCACTGGTAATGTTGAACCTAATCCTTTCATCTCAAGCAATGGAAATGTTCCTAGAGCAGGCTTGCAGATGACAGTGCTAGATATCGATCTTGATATTGTTCGAGATGATGGAACTAAAGATAGTCGAGATGATGAAACTAAAGATAGTTCAATTGACAGTGCGTTTGTTGAGGGAGTGATGGCAACTGCTTGACGATCGCTCTTTCAGAAACGACGTTACTTCTGCCTTCTGTGATCTCACAGCATCCATTCAACCCCAATACCGAAACGGTTATCGATGCCTCGCTTTGTGTTTTGATGCTGTAGGTCTGTAGAAAGACGAACTTGGTGGTTAAGAGCATAGCCAAAAGAGAGTGTAGAAAGTCCAGCTTCTTCGTCACTTCCTGGAGCGATCCAAGTCTGAGTGAGGCTAACATCAGCACCACCACTGCGTGAGAGAACTAACAGAAGGCGAAATCCTAGATTTATGCCGCTAGTCGAATAGGCGTTGCTTTTTAGATTCCGATAGCCAATTACTGGGGCGACATTGATGTAGCTTCCCAAAGGGTACACATAGTAGTGTAAGTTGGTGCCCCAGGTTTGGCAGTTGTTATTGGACGCTATTTGAAAGTCTGCGCTAATTGTTGCGTGAGTACGACCGAGCCTTAAATCCTCAATGCTAACGTTAAAGTTTGGTGAATGATGGGACGATCGAACGCTTAAATATTGCACTCGGATACGGGTACGGAAGCTAGGGTCATTTGTAATATCAGCCGCAACATTAGGAACTTCTTTGATCCAACGTTGAAGAGTAGGGCTGTTGTTAATGACTTTGGGATCGGGGTCGAGAGACGACGCAGTAGGTTGGAAAGCAGGTGGTTGAACAGCAGTCGCTGTGGGTTTCTCACTGCCGAAAGAGTTATCATCTGGTAGAGGAGCAACTTCATTCAGTGTCAACTCTTTGTTACGAAGGACAAGATCTTCCGCAGAGCGCGAGATTGTGTAGTCGATCGCTTGTGCCTTCAAAGAAAAAGTTGTTTCCAGTGAAAGGCAAAAGATTAGCTCTCGAAGGCAAGTGTAGGTTCTCTTTTTATTCATTTAATTCACACAAAAAACGGCCCTGCATGAGACAGAGCCGTATCAACTAAAGGCAGCTAAAACCTTAGCGAACAGTGCCCTGAGCGGGGGCAGACGCGATCGGTTTCATCAAATACAGTCGTAGAAGTTGCCATGCGTTTGAAGCGTAAAGAGGAAGTTTTTGGAAAATTTGGAGAACTTTGGGAGTCTTGGAAGCGACGATCGTTGCCAAATCTCGGTTGTTCTGCACACAGACATCTAAACGCTGATAGAACTCTGGGCTATCTACATCTAACATCACTGGAAACACGCGCCCTGCGGTTTCGTTGGTCTTCTGAATGACGTAGGTTTCGTATTCGCGGGCATCAATTCCCAACACTTCGTAAAATCCAGGCTCTTGAGTGTCGCGGATGTACATTGTGCCAAAGACTGCCAGCAGGAAGAACCGACACCAAAGCCTTGCTTTCCAGGTGTTTAGGTATTGAGGTTGAGCCTTCATGAGCGCGTCAAAGAAGTCACCATGACGATTCTCATCCTGACACCAATTCTCAAAGAAGCGGAAGATTGGGTAGATCCGCTTATCAGGATTTGCTTGAAGATGGCGATAAATTCTAATGTAACGCCAGTAGCCGATTTTTTCAGAGAGGTAGGTCGCGTAAAAAATAAACTCTGGTTTAAAGAAAGTGTATTTACGACTCTTGGTCAGAAACCCCAGATCTAGTGACAGATTAAAATCTGACATCGCTTTGTTGAGGAAGCCAGCATGACGAGCTTCGTCACGAGCCATTAGCCCAAAACATTCTGCTAATAACGGGTTCTTATCTTTAAGCTTGCGGCTGAGTTCTTTGTAGAGCAGAAAGCCCGAAAACTCAGAGGTGCATGACCGCTCTAAAAATTCAACGAACTGCTTGCGAGTGTCCCAATCCATGTGATCCCAGGATTGATCAAACTCAGCATCCCGAACGAAGTGGTGACGGTTATAGTCAGCTCGAAACTCTTCTAAGATTGCTCTCAGTTCGTCTTCGTTGGGTGAAATGTCCATCTTCGCCATTGCATCAAAGTCTGTGGTGTAGAACTTTGGCGAAAGGATGGTTTCTTTAGCTGGAACTTTGATTCCAGGACGGAGTTCTTCAAAGCCAGGTTTTTTAAGGGAATCTACCATAAGTAATAACCGCTCTTGTGTCTAACTTCTGCGTCTACAGGTTGGGCGCTGATGCAATGGCATCTCACTACGCTAGGGCGTTATGCTGATACAGGAGTACATTCTGAATATGTTCTTTAGTCTACCAAGCTGGAAGGTAATGAAAATAGGACTTTTCGTTAAGAGTTGCAACAGAAACTCAAGTTCAGTAAGGCGATCGTAAGGAACTATATCTATCTTGATCGACTTACACAACTAAAGCAAAGTTTCTATGATGAGAATTCAAGAGTATTCTGAAGCGTGACGAGAAGATATGAACAAAGTTGGCACCGCTTATGTTCTGTGGTTAGGCGGCTTGGTCGGGCTGGCAGGACTTCATCGCCTCTACAACGGCAAAATCTGGACGGGATTGCTCTGGTTGTTTAGCGGTGGGCTGTTTGGAGTTGGGCAGTTAGCAGATCTACTGTTTATTCCCAAAATGGTTGAGACACACAATACCAAACGCGCCAGTCGCCTGAATGCTTCACCCGTGGGTGAGCCAGGAATTCATTATGTGGTCGAGATGTCGGAATCAAAATCAAGTCTGGATCTTGGTCAAAGTCAGGCACTGATTCAGCTCCTGCAAGCGGCGGCGGAGCATAATGGAAGACTTTCAGTCACACAAGGTGTAATGGCAACCGGGTTGGGATTTAGCGCGATCGAGGCTCTACTTCAAGGGATGGTCAGAACTGGATATGTCGAAGTTGGCAACGATCCAGAAACTGGAGTTGTGGTTTATGAGTTCAAGGAACTGTAGACTGGCTAATTTCGCGGTTATAGTCTGCCTTCGTTTAGGACAGACTACAACCAGCTTAGTTTTTAGCAAGCCACTTTTGACCGTTCAGGCGTTGAACCGCACCAAACACCAGTAGATCTAAAGTGACTTTGCGCTCATCAATGAGAAAGGACTCCATAGTGCTAGGTCTGCCCGTGCTTTCGGCACAGGAGAAGCCTTTTAGACCGTTAATTGTTTCGTCAAAAAAGTAAATATTAAACTGCCTGGGCTGTCTAGACGCTTTCCATTGCCCAACGATTTGCCAAGATTCATTCGATTCGTATCCTTTAATTGGAATTTTCTTTTTCTCGAAAGCGAGATCGATGTCTTGAACACCTAGTTTTGCAAGTCCTTTTTTAAGGGCAGGGAGATAATCTTGCTGAACAAATTCATTTAAGGGTTTGTCTTCAAGGGCAGGAGCCTTTTCTTTCTTGGCTTTCGCAGGCTTGATCGCTTCCTCGCTAGGAGTTGTCTCTTTCGTGGTTGCTGCCTTGGGCTTTACCGCATTGGGGTTGTCTTCGGCGTTGACTGCGATCGGGTCAGGGGCGTTAGCAGTGGGAATCTGGGTGGTTTCAGGAGAAGACGTGCTGGGTGCATTGTCTTCTGCAACATCGGGAGCTTGCTTTTCAACCGTGCTGGGCGCTACTTCCCCGGCTTCGTTGTGGTTGGTTGGGTCTGCCATAGCTCAGGTGAGTCCTTTTCCTAGTGGGTTGATCGTCGATGAGACTGCGTTTCAATCTCCTGTGAACTTATGATAAACGATGAATACCAGGCATACTATGGCATTTGGCAGAAACCCTGCATCAAAATTTAAACCAAAAACGATTGATTGAAGACTATCCGCTTTTTGAGGCAAATCAAATGGACGATAGAGTGCAAGCGGTCAAACTAAACGTTTTGGCTGAGGGAAGTGGATTCCCGATTTTGTGTCTGCACGGGCATCCAGGAGCAGGACGGAGTTTATCAGTGTTTACGCAGCATTTATCTCAGCGATTTCGGACGATCGCACCTGACCTGCGGGGCTATGGTGATAGCCAAACGCAAAAAGACTTCTTGATGATCGATCACCTAACTGACTTAGAAATCGTGCTCGATCGCTATCGTGTTTCTCGCTGTCTAGTTTTGGGGTGGTCTTTGGGCGGAATCTTAGCCGTCGAGTTAGCCCTGAAATTTCCGGAACGGGTGAGTGGATTGATTTTGGTGGCAACGTCTGCGCGCCCATGGGGAGACCATCCACCGATTAGTTTGCAAGACAATGTTTATACCGGAATTGCGGCAATTTTGAATCGATTGCAGCCGGGATGGCAATGGAATATTGACACCTTTGGCAAGCGATCGCTCTTTCGCCATCTCGTCCAAACTCACACGCCTGCAACCTACAAATATTTGGCAAATGAAGCGATGTATGCATATCTCAAAACGTCGGGAGCCGCAACACGAGCGCTGAGTGTTGCCCTTCAGCAGGGCTATAATCGCCTATCTGATCTCGACAAAATCCAATGTCCTTGTTTAGTGTTAGCCGGAGAGCAGGATCGGCACATCACGGCTGCTTCTAGTCGAGAAATGGTGCGATCGCTGCAAAATTGCGAGTCCCATTGTTACCCCAATACGGCTCACTTGCTGCCGTGGGAGATTCCTGATCAGATTTTGGCAGATATCGATCGATGGTTAGCTATCCATCCTGAAGTCATTCAGGATCTTATTTGACTACTTGAGAATGCTTGAGATCTGAGTTTTGTTTGCACCTCGATCGCTCTTTTCGTCATAAACCGTTAAATTCGTGGGCTTACAGCGCTTCACCTTAACCGTGATGTTTTGTGCGCCTTCTTGCTCTAAATCTTGAATGTATCCTCCCTGATGGGCCTTGGCTTCCTCAACATTCAGAAAAGGGCCAAAGTAGTAAAGACAACGGGGACTATCCGTCGTGATTTCGACCCACCAGGCAAGCCCTAGAGCGCTTAAAAGATTTGTCAGTAACTCATTCATAGGCTTCGTCGATTTAAACAAACACGTTAGAGAGCGCCCTACGCTTTAATCTCGTAGACTCAAACGTCCAAGCTTCTTTGTACTGGGTTACATCTTGTTTTTCAATCACATTGACTTCTTTGACAAATCTATTTGTATCGTGCTTGCCCAGCGCTGTCGATAGATTTCGTAGAGCGCCATCCCGGCGGCAACTGAGGCATTTAAGCTCGGCGTATTGCCTTGGAGAGGGATGGACACCAATACATCACAGCTTTTTTGCATGGTCACACTGAGTCCTTCGCCTTCTGCCCCAATTACCAAAACGGCTGCTTTGGCAAAATCGACTGTGTGAATGGGTTGGCTAGACTCAGCGGCGGTGCCATAGATCCAGAAACCTGCTTCTTTTAACTCTTCTAGAGCACGAGTTAAATTAATGACTCGCGCAATTGAGAAGTTTTCGATCGCACCCGCCGCTACCTTTACCACTGTAGAAGTGACTCCAACCGCTCGCCGTTGAGGAATCACGAGTCCTTGTGCACCTAGAGCTTCAGCCGTGCGAATGATTGCGCCCAAATTGTGGGGATCGGTGATGCTATCTGCGACAACGATGACAGGGTGATCAGACGTAGACTTTGCTCGTTCGATCAGTTCACCGATCTCGACATATTCGTAGGGAGCGACTTGAGCCGCAACGCCTTGATGGTTTCCTCGGTGAGTGATTTGGTCAAGCCGATTGGGTTCGACTTCATCAATCACCGTGCCGTTTGACTTTGCCTCAGTCAGCAGCGTATGGAAGCGGGGATCGTAGCGTAGGCGAGGTGTAATCCAAACGCGGTTAAGTGATCGATCGCCCTGAAGTGCTGCCAGAACGGTATGCCGTCCATAAATTAGATCAGTGTCTTCTTCTTCAGCCGGAGCTTGCTGATCAACCTGGTCGGCTCCATAGAACGATCGCTTGACTTCTCCGCCATAGGAAGCGGCTTTTGCTCCTCCATAAGCCGCTCCATAAGAAGACCATTTTGTGGCTCTGGGTGCAGATTGTCTAAGCTCGTTGGCTCTGGAGTCTGAGCGTCTTGGCTCACTCGATCGACTGTCTTCCCGTCTGGGTTCACGAGATTTAAAGTCGGGTCTGGGTTCGTCGGATCTAGAGTCTGAGCGTCTGGGTTCACGAGATTTAAAGTCGGGTCTGGATTCGCGAGGTTTGAAGTCAGATCGCCTGGGTTCGCTCGATCGCAGCTTCGGTTTTGCCCCATCAGAGTCACGACGCTTGTATCCGCCTTCAGTCCGAGGGTTTTCAGGGCGATCGGAGCTTCTCTCTGAACTGAATTCGCGGCGTTGATAGCCACCTTCCGATCGGCTATTCTCACTACGAGCGGGTCTTTCGGGTCTAAATTTTCCGTTTCGCTCAAACTTCTTAGCAGGGCGATCTTGCCCTCGGCTGGCTTCTGAATCGGGTTTTGTGTAGGCGCGCCCTTTTCTTCCAGCGATAATTCGCTTGCCTTTAAGTTTTGGCTTAACTACAGAGCCTCTGCTAGACCGATCCTGATCGTCAGAATCGCGTTTTTTGATGGACATGAGTTTAAATTCCTGACAAGTTTCAGTGATCGGTCGAGCGAGTTGCCAATGCTAGAGAAAACTAGCCGTCTGCCTTCTGAACGTTGGCTTAGGGAGTCTCAAACTCTAAATGGCTGAACAATTCTAATAAACGGGTTGAATCGGTGAGGTAAAGATAGCCGATGAGGGTTTCTAAACTAGTGGCTTGCTGGTAAATTTCGGGATCAACCCGCTTGTGACGAGTAGACACCGCATTTCGACCCCGCTTGAGAAGCGCTTGCTCATGACTGGTTAGGTAGGGCTGAAGCGATCGGAGATGCCTCGCTTGACTTTCTGCCCGCACTTGGGCGACAACTTGCTGATGATAATTCTCTAAACGCCTTGGTGGAAATAGGTAGCAGCGTCGAACGTGAAGTTCATAAACTGCGTCTCCTAAATATGCCAATGCTGCTGGAGAAAGACGCTGCACCTGAGCGAATGAGATGGTTTCAGGCGTACATCGGTCTAACATTAAATCAGCCAGACTGCTGTCTAAAACACCTAAAGGTCTTGGCTCATCTGAAGTCACACGCTTGTCTCGCCTTGCTAATGGCACTTTTTTTAATTTAGTGACACCGACTAGTTTCGATCCTAGCAAACTCATTTGGGGTTGAAGCTAAATCAAGTCGGAATCGATGAACAAATCTAATCATGACACAAAAGACTTGCTACCCAGAGCCTCTGGATAGCAGGTGAATGATCGACAACCTAACTCAGGCTGCCTTGGCGTTTTCGATCGCTACATCGACAGAGGTTTGAAGCGCCAAGAATTTTTCTAAGCGCACTAACTTGACGGTTTGAGTCACGCGGGGATTGGTCACAATCTGTAGAGTTCCGGTCGCAGATTGAGCTTTCTTGGCAATTTGCACAAGCGCACCCAGACCAGAACTGTCAACAAAATCAATCGTCGAGAGATCCAAAATAACGTGTTTAGGTCCTTCCTCGACACATTTCGTGAGCACCTTACGGAAGGTTGGCTCCGAAAACGCATCGAGTAGACCTGTGAGGCGAAATAGCTGGTAATTATCCCTAACTTCGCGAGTGCCTCTCAAGCTTACAGTTAGGTTCAGTGGCTCAGGAATAGAACCCTCCTAGCTCCAAAATCCAAGAATTTGAGGTTTCAGTATACACCCTTCGCGAGAAGTTTACTACTAGTTTGAGGAAGTTATTAGGGTTAAATTTTGGTGAGTGGTTCTGAATTGACTGAATTCAAAATTCGTCATTCTTTTGCTTTGTGTTCTTTCATTGCGCCTACAAACTGCTCAAATAGATAATCGGCATCGTGCGGTCCGGGGCTGGCTTCAGGGTGGTATTGCACTGAGAACATAGGGAGCGTTTTGTGGCGCAATCCTGCGATCGTGCGATCGTTCAAGTTTAAGTGAGTCACTTCGACCGTGGTGTTGGGGAGGGAATCGGCGGAGAGTGCAAAGCCATGGTTTTGGCTGGTGATTTCGATGCGATCGCGCAACCCCGCAGGCTGGTTTAAGCCCCGATGCCCAAATTTGAGCTTAAAGGTTTCTGCTCCTAGCGAGAGTCCTAAAATCTGGTGCCCCATGCAGATGCCAAACACGGGCTTTTGAGAGGCAAGCAAAGCTTTTGTGGTTTCGATTCCTTCCAGATTGGCGGCGGGATCGCCTGGTCCGTTTGAGAGAAAAATGCCATCTGGGTTGTGTTTGAGAATCTCTTCAGGAGACGTATCAGCCGGAACCACGACTACGCGGCAACCATAGCTGGCAAGCCGTCGCAGAATGTTGCGCTTGATGCCGAAGTCGATCGCCACTACCGTAAACATCTCTTCACCGGGCTGGGTAACGGTTGGGCTAAACTCCCAGTTAGCAGTTGTGATCTCAGACCACTCATAAACTTTTGAAGTCGTGACCTCTTTAACTAGATTTAACCCAGTCATGCTAGGTGCGTCTTGCACTTGCTCTAGCAACTCGCTGGAGTCGAGAATTTCGGTCGAGATGGCACCGTTCATTGCCCCCGTCGATCGAATCTTGCGCGTCAGAGAGCGGGTATCAATTCCATAAATGCCGATGACGTTGTGCTGCTTGAGATAGTCTGAAATCGACTGAGTTGCGCGCCAATTGCTGGGGCGATCGCAGACATTGCGGGCGATCGCGCCTCGCACTTGAGGAGCCGCCGATTCGTCGTCTTCTGGGTTGACTCCGGTGTTTCCTAACTCAGGATAGGTAAAGGTGACAACCTGTCCTCGATAGCTGGGATCAGTCAGGACTTCTTGATAGCCAGTCATGCCCGTGTTGAAGACGACTTCTCCGATCGTGGTTCCAAGGGCACCAAACGAAAAACCTTGATAAACTGTGCCATCTGCTAGCACGAGTAGAGCGGGTTGAGCAACGGAGAGAGCCATAAGGGAGAAGGATGAGCAAAAGATCTTTGGCATTATCGCACGAGTCTTTTTGCTTGTGCTGTTCTTGCTCCCTTTTGTCAAGCTTCTGTGAAATCAGAGTAGTCGATGAACCCACCCAACTATCAGGGAATGCTAAGTTTGGGAGTATTCATTACTACCTTTTATTTCCTTCCTTCTATTCACCGAAGTTATGCTGAATTCATCCCGGTCTAGCGTTTCGTTGTGGTTGTTTGCAGGCGTTTTGTCGGTCAGCAGTTTGGCATGCAGCCGCGCTAGCAGTTTTAGTCAAGGGAGTTCTTCAACCCCAGAGCCAAAAGCGTCTGCGGCTGTGGTTTCCAAACCTGCTGCAAAATCTGCAAAAGTGTCGCAAAGTGAGAATTATCAGTTAGCGATCGACAAAGCTCAAAGTGCGAAAAGCATGAGTCAATCTGTGCAGTCGGCAGAAGATTGGAAGCTCGTAGCAAGTCGATGGCAACAGGCGATCGCGCTGCTCAAACAAGTGCCGAAAGCAGACCCTAACAAGAAGCTTGCCAATCAGAAGCTTGCTGAATATCAGCGCAGTCTCGCCTCAGCGCAAAATCGGGCAGACCAGACGGGGCGCGATCGCGGCGAAACCTTAGAGTCTAAAATTGTGATCGATACGCCGATTTCAGATGCGACGGCTCAGGCAAGTGCGTCGAGTTCTGGAGGAAGCTATCGCGCTCGAATTAAGTATCGTCAGAGCCGCATTCCGGTGATCGATGTTTTGTTTAATGGCAGCCGTCAGTTTGAAATGATGGTAGACACAGGAGCCTCTGGCACGATGATCACGCCCGACATGGCAGTAGAACTGGGCGCAAAAATTGTCGGCTCGACCACTGGAATGACTCCTGCTGGACAAACTGAATTCGCGGTGGCGATGATTAAATCAATTCGGGTTGGCACTCGCATCATTCGCAATGTGCCAGTCACGATCGGACCCGTCAGACTTCTGGGTCACGATTTCTTTGGTGGCTGTGACCTCTCAATTAAGCAGGAAACCATTGAGTTTCAGCAGTGTTCGGGTTAGCGGAGAAATTTCACCAAGCGCTCCAAGGTGTCCCACGCTGCCCCGGTTGCCAAAACTTCTTTCGCGAGAGCAATCCCTTGTGCATAGCTAGTCGTGGCTTCTCCAACTTGCAGAGCCAGCGCTGCATTTAAGGCAACTACATCTTGCTGGGCTGGGGTGCCTTTTCCTTGAAGGACGGCTTGCAGAATTTCAGCATTGGTCTGCACGTCTCCGCCTCGTAGGGCATCTAGAGGCGCGGGGGCGAGTCCGAGGGCTTTGGGATCGATCGTCGCGGACTGAACTTGTCGATCGGACAGGATGGCTAAATCGGTCAGGTCGCCTAACCCGGCTTCATCCAGTCGTTCTCGACCGTGAAGGACAATCGCGCGCTGGGTGCCCAGTTCATTGAGCGCTTGTGCGATCGTTTCCAGCAGACTTGCATCAAAGACTCCGATCACTTGCCCGCTCGGTCGCAGTGGATTTACCAGCGGACCCAACAAATTAAATACCGTCCGCACTTTGAGTAACTGCCGAATCGGTGCCACTGCCTTTAAAGCAGGATGCCACCCCGGCGCAAACAAAAACGTAATGCCAACGACTTCAACGGCCAATCGAATCTTCTCAGCCGGGGCACCTAGATTAATTCCCAACGCTTCTAGCACGTCAGCAGACCCGACTCGACTCGATGCCGATCGATTGCCATGTTTAGCAACCGGAACGCCTGCCGCCGCCGCAACAAAGGCAACAGCGGTCGAAATGTTAAACGTGGATGCTCCGTCGCCTCCGGTGCCACAGGTATCAATCAAAGGTATGGCAGAAATTGAAGCTGGAGAAGCCTGCTGTTGTAAGACTCGCGCCATTCCTGCCAATTCTGCGGCAGAAACGCCTTTTGACTGTAGGGCAGCGAGTAGGGCACCTGACAAAACTGGGGGAACCGCTCCTGCTAACCAGCCTTGCATGAGAGCCGCCGCTTGCGCTTGAGAAAGTGATTGACGATCTAACAATTGCTGTAGCAGACTTGACCAGGAACCAACTGTATCTTCAAGTTCTCGATTAGAAATGTTATCTACAACAGGCATGACAGAAATTGATGAAGGGACTTGAGTTATGTCACCACTTTTTGGAGATTAAACACGATCGACATGCTCTCAAAAGCAAATTCGCTTTATATAGTAAGTGACAAATTATATCAAAACGCTAACTTTCTTTTTTTTTGATTCTTATGATTCAAGTGTAAGGGCACTCACAAAAACTGCATTTTCAGTGCTAATTCGCTTAAAACTCAGGGGTGAGTGTGGTAGATTACTGCAATTAAGAGCTAGGTATCTTGCATATCCCTGCTGTAAGTTATATCACTCAAGTTAGGGGTGTAAGTAACTCCAGTTTTCGGGCACAATGCATAAATCTTGCGATGAAAGGAAGCTGGTAAGGGTGCAGACTATGAACCTGTTAGATAACTCGTTAAAATTAATTATTCAACCCGACAGTGAAGCAACAGAAGAGTATATCTATCAGTTGGGCTTTCAAAAGATCACCTTGGTGCCCCAACTTCTTTACCAAGTTGTCATTAATCATCAGCTTCCAGAACTGCTTTCTCAAATCAGTCAAATGATTCCAGAGGCGAGTCAGACCTCAGTGCGGTTTTTGCTGACCCGATCGCCGCTAGAGTCAAGAGATCTGCTGGTCGAATTCTTGAATGCCCAACCCTTGAGCAACACGACGCGGCTGATCAAAAACGCCTGGTTTTTGCAAGTTTTAGCGAGACAACGCCTGTTCTTCAAATATCAACCGATTTTTAATCTGGCATCGGGGCAAGTTGTCGCTCACGAGTGTTTGGCACGGGCAAAAACTTCCCAAGGACAAAGCTTTGGCGGTCAGCAACTCATTGATGCTGCACTGTCGATGAACTTGCTCAATGAGTTTGATGATCTGGCTCGATCGTCCTGTCTCGAAGCAGTGGCGCAGATTTCTGCAAAAGTCGGGTCTGCTGAAAGTTCGGCGACTTTTTTTATAAACGTGTTGCCCAACGCGATCGGGTGTGACCCCCGTTCATTAGAGCGAAACTTTCAGCAGGTTTTAGACCTTGGCTTGCGTCCTGAACAGATTGTCTTTGAACTTACAGAGATAGAAGCGTTAGGGCGCTATCCAGCATTGCCAAGGCTGATCGAGCAGATTCGCGCTTGGGGGTTTGGTTTAGCGATCGACGACTTGGGCAGCAATGTCTCGATCGACCATTACTGCATGGAGTTTCGCCCCGATGTGATCAAGCTCGATCGGCGGTTAATTCACGGCTGTAGTCACTATACACTCAAGCAAGTGATGATCAAAAGTCTGCTGCATTTTGCCCACGAGATGGAGATTGTGGTCTTAGCAGAAGGCTTGGAAGACGCAAATGATATTGAGTTTTGCAGTCAGGCAGGCGTTGATTTAGGGCAGGGGTTTGGGTTAGCGTCGCCCGAATTGACCCTGTGGCAACCCTCTGATGAGCAGATGCTAGAAGCTTGTTAAGAGCAGGGTCACGTCGCGTAGGATAATGATTCCGAGAATCTCTACGATCGCTATCATCATGCAGCTTGAGTTTGTCCCGGTTGAAGAGTTTTATTTTGCGTTGACGCTGGCAGTGCGGACGCTAGAAGATATTGCGACTCCTAGTTTAGTAGAGCAGGTAAAAGCGAAGCTGACTCAGAAGTTTGGGCAACCTTCGACGGTGGCTGCTGCGAGTCAAAATAGCTTTAACTACGTCTTTCGCGTCAAAGACTATGATTATTCTCCGGCTCCTCAGCTTATGATTTCTATAGCAGATTGGCAGGGCGGTTTGCGCCTCAGCAGCGACTATGGTTGGATGTTGGATGAAGAACGCAAACCTGTGCGAACTGAGCGTTTTGAGCAGCGATCGGCTTTTTCTCAAGAGGTGCGATCGTATCTCGGAGATTGGTTAGACGTGCCGTTGCTGAAGAGTGATCTATAGAGTTGCAATCACGTTGGATAAAATGGTCGCCATGGCATCGACGCTATAGAGTTCAACACAGCGCTTTCTGGCTTGAAGCCCGCGATCGATCGCTTCCTCAAAATTCTGAAAAATCCACTGAATTTTGGCGGCTAGTTGGTCGGGTGAATTGGGTGCGACGAGATAGCCCGTGTGATTGAGAATGTCTGGAATATCGCCTACACACGTTGACAGGATAGGCTTTGCCATCGCCATGCCGTCGGTGAGTTTGAGCGGGAACTGCGCTTGAGCCGTGAGCGTGTCTCGTTGCGGAACGACAACCACATGAGCCGCAGAAACGATTTCTGGCATTTTTTCAACAGGTTGCTTGGGCAGCTTAATAATCCAGCGTCCCCAGCGCTCGATTAGAGTGTCGTCATAGTTGTCGTAGGGATTTCCACCAATAATCACCAGCCGCAAAGTCGGATCATTCAACTGATCGAGGGCGACTAGAACGTCTTCAACACCTTTATGAGGGCGGGGCGCACCTGGAAACATCAAGACTTTGTAGTCTGACAAACCATACTGTTTGCGAGTCGCGTCAGGATTGTAGGGGTGAGGACTAAACAGATCAGTGTCTTTGCCGTTGGGTAGATAAACGCCCCCAAATCGGTTTTTGAGGAATTGAGTATCGATCGTCACGGCATCTGCACGAGCTACCAATCCTTCAGTCCATTTCACATAAAGCGCGTGATCGGGGTGTCTTAATTGACCATTTTCTTTCAACAGATCTCGATAAAGCTGTTGGAGAGAAGGGTGATAATTCCAATCGTCTCCACCGTGCCAACTGAGTTCCCAATCGTCCATGTCGAGGATTACAGGGCGACGAGTTTGAAGCTTTTTTAACAGCGATAAACCGAAGCTTGTAGGTTTTGGTTTGACTGCATAAATAATATCGCCATCGATTTTTTTGAGAAGCTGCGAGGCTGATTTTAAGACTTGAGGATAGTTATTTCCAGGCACCGATCGCACCACAATTCCATCAGGCGGAGCGGCATATAATTCGCGCCCAAATTGAAATCCGACGACTTCGACCTGATACTTTAGTTTCTTTAAAACTTGTGCTAGAAGAAATGCCCGAACTGCACCGCCACCCGATAAGTCACTGACCACTAATGAAACTTTAGTCGTTGATCCAGAAGCAAGATTCATTCATCAATTATCCGCTTTTAGACGGCATCCAACGGGTTAGAGGTTTAGATAATAGATTTAAGATTTTTTGAGACAGGCTGCCTTTTTCGTAGAGCAAAGTAGTTGGAAGCAGGCGGCGGATTATAAAAGCGAGATTGAGCGACGATCGTCCCCAAATTTTGATTTTCCCATCAGACAAATAGATTGGAAATTGAACAAATTTTGCGAATTGCTCGAACTGAGTTTGATTTTTCTCTTTAATCGCTTCGTTTACGAAAAACATCAGGCTTTTCTGACAGAATTGCATTAGCTTGGGATGTTGGCTTGCCACTCTTTCATAAAAATCAGCATAGGAATTAACTAAATGATTCCAATCGTTTGTCATGTTGGACTGGTGCTTTGTATAAAAGGCCCCAACTAGTGGAGTGTAGACAAATTTAATATCTTCAGCAGCAATTTCTAAAGCAAAGTAGCGATCGACCATTGCTTTTAATCCTTCTTGAAGCGGATACTTTAAGAAGATGCTCTTTCGCATCAACGTCGCTTGCTGAAGCGCAGGATGAGGAGAGCTTGATAAAAAATCAGGAGTCAATAATCGCTCGATTAATTCTTCTTGGGTTAGCGTACCAATGATATTGGGTTGATGATCGATAATTCTTTCGTTTGGGTCGATTAAAACACGATCGTAATCACTATAAAAAACGACTTCTCGATCTTCATATCCTGCTAAATGGTCTAGCTGAAATCTAGTTTTGTCTTCATGAATCCAATCATCTGCATCGAGACATTGAACCCATTTCCCTTCAGCTTTAGACACTCCAAAATTTCGGGCAGAGGCTAACCCAGCATTTTCTTGAAAATAGTATTTGACGCGAGAGTCTAGAATCATTAAAGATTCTGAAATCTGACGAGTGTTATCAGTTGAGCCATCATCGATAATGATGCACTCTAAGTCAGTCAGGGTTTGTGAGAGAACACTCTTGACGGAGCGATCGAGATAACGACCCTGGTTATAGCAATTGACAATAATTGAAACAAGCGCTGCCATTTAAATCTCTCCGAATCGGTCTAAAAAATCACTTTAGTCGTGCGGCTAGTCGATAATTTTCAGAGTTCCTTGCTTAATCGAGTCAAAAATGCGGTTGATCGCTCGCAACTCTTGAGAAGTAATTTTATGATTAGAAAGGAGAAGTGAAGTCAGTTGAGCATATTCTTGGCGGTTTATTTGACCCGCACTTAAAACATGATCGGTTGCCTTCTTGAGAGATGCATTTGACCTGATTTGACTGACTCGTACCATTGTCCCCACTCGCTACTCAGTGTTTTTAAGGTTGTTTTCTTTAGTGTTGACCAAAAAACTTGTTCTAGAACAAAAGTTAGATGAGAAAACCGTAAAGAGTTGATTAAGCCTTTTCTATCAATTCTTGTACCACTAGTTTTGTTGCTTTGTAGTCAGAGAAAACACGGTTTCCCTCGTAATATCACTTATGAACGTCTACCGAATTTCGGCTCTCTCGGACAATTACATCTTTTTGCTGCACGATCCCGATTCTCAAATCGCTGCCGTTGTTGACCCCGCCGAGCCACAACCTGTGATCCAAAAACTTCAGGAACTAGGCGCAAAACTGGTTGCAATCTTCAACACACACCATCACGGCGATCATGTTGGCGGCAACCGAGATTTACTCCATTGTTTTCCAGAGGCGATCGTTTACGGGGGCGCAGAAGATCGGGGCAGAATTCCCGGACAGAGTGTTTTTCTAAAGGATGGCGATCGCGTCAAGTTTGGCGATCGCTGGGCTGACGTTTTGTTTGTCCCCGGACACACTCGCGCTCATATCGCTTACTACTTCCCGCCGATCGAGGTTGATGCGCCAGGAGAACTCTTTTGCGGTGACACATTATTTTCAGGAGGCTGCGGCAGATTGTTTGAAGGAACTCCCGCTCAAATGGTGAACTCTCTCAGCAAAATTCGCGCCTTGCCTGACAATACGCGAGTTTGGTGCGGCCATGAGTACACGCTCAACAATTTGAAATTTGCAGTGACGATCGACCGAGAGAATGCAGATTTACGATCGCGCTTTGCAGAAGTGCAAATCGCTCGAAGTCAACATGAAGCCACGATTCCTGCATGGCTAGGGGTCGAGAAGCAGACGAATCCATTTTTGCGATGGGATCAGCCGGGAGTGAGAAAGGCGATGGGCGATCGCGATCCGATCTCGACGTTTGCAGCCTTGCGGAAACAGAAGGATATCCTTTAAACAATTATTAGACGATAGGCGAGGGCAACCCATTCTTGCGATCGCGCCCGATCAACTTCTTCAAACCCCGCCTCTGTGAAAGCTTTTGTTACCTCATCTGCGTAATCGATCGTAAACCCAGCCGCGATTACTATTCCTGACGGGCGAACTGCTTGACGAAAGTCAGGAGTGAGCGCAATGTGAACCCGTGCAAAAATGTTGGCAACGATCAGGTCAAATTCTGCGGCTGGCGCGATCGTCGCCACCTTTTCCTGAGTGGTTCCGCCCATCCAGTGCCCTAAGTCGCTGCCTTGCCCGAGACTGCCTTCGATCACCGTGACTTGTGAATCGACTCCGTTTTGCTGCACCGCAGTTTGAGTTGATTGCACGGCAATATTGTCGTTGTCTAAGGCTAAAACAGTGGCTCCCAGCTTGGCGATCGCGACGCTCAAAATTCCTGACCCACATCCGAGGTCAAGAACGTTCATGGCAGGGCGAACATGGCGTTCAAGCAATTCTAGACTGAGCCGCGTGGCTGGATGAAACCCACTCCCAAAACTGAGAGAGGTTTCGAGTCTTAGGAGAATGTCATTAGGCTGAGGTTGATAGCGTGTATCAGGGGCAAGCACCACAAATCGCTGCCCGATGCGATGAGTGCGATCGCGTCCCTCGACGGGTTTCCCTTCAATCGTCGCAATTTCGAGCGCGGTCGTCAGTCCTGTTCGATGTAAGGGTGAAAGTAAGTCTGCGATTTTTTCTAACTGAGAATTGGCACCGACTTCATTGGGTAAATATAAACAAATCGTGAATGCCCAATCGTTCTCATGGCTCGTTGCGCGATCGGGCTGACGATAGTTGGCGATCTGAATATCATCGATGTAGCCAACGTCAGCCAGCAGCGTACATACCCAGTCAACTGCTTCGTGAGTGGCGTTTAGACTCAACTCTATCCACGACATCTTCTTTTCTGGAGGCAAGTGATAGGACAAATTCACGTTTATGGGGAAGGCTCGACCCACACGCGCATTTCATTAAGTTGCAAGGGCCCAAACTGGGTCGCGAGTGCGACATCGGCGGCATCTCGACCATAGGCGATCGTGATCCGGTTTCCTCGCGGCTGCGGCTGAGTGGCATCAAACGTAAACCAGCGCCCTTGAGGGTCTTGGCTCTGCGAATCGCCCACAAATGCCTCAAACCACGCGTGGAGATCCATCGGGTCAAGCTGATAGAGATAACCCACCACCATTCGCGCCGGGATGTTGAGACTGCGACACAGGGCAATGCCCAGATGGGCAAAATCGCGACATACGCCTACTCGGTCTTGAGCCGTCTCAAAGGCTGAAGTGGAGGCATCACTGGTGCCATACTGATAGTCAATGTGGGTCTGAATCCAGTCTCGAATCGCTTCTACCTGGTCGTATCCTGGGGCACAGTCGGCAACAATTTTGGTGGCTAAATCACCCAGGCGATCGCAGGGGCAATAGCGGCTCGGCAACAAAAACTGAAGTACGCCATCGGGAACGTTTTGCACTGGGACAAACGGGGCACCGGGTTGAACATCGATCGTATCTGCGGTTTCGGCGCTGGCGATCGCGCGCACTCGAAACGACCCTTGAGGGGTCACTAATCGCTGGCACAAATTTCCATAGCTGTCGGTATATTCCACCATCGGCACGCTTGGTTCGAGCAGATATTCTTCACGAAAGATCCACTGTCCTAACCCACTCCGAGGTCTGAGCATGAGAATCAAGGGCGTTGGGGCACTCGCTTCAAATAAGATTTCACACCCAGCATCCAATCGCATTGTGACCTCCCCTAACTTTTTGGCGCAAATGACTCTATTGATAGCCCAATCCGATTAACAAAATTGTAGTGTTCAATATTGCTTTCCAAATGCCTTTAGTGATCGGTCTGAAGACACTCCGCAAACCTCGGAGGTTTTAACCAAGAATCAAGCAAGCATCATGACCGACAGAGTGGCTTAAACCTCCGAGGTTTTGGTCAAAATAAACGACTGAATTTCCTGGGGAAGCAGCGATCGCAAAGTCATCCAAGAGATTTTGCATAGACTCTATGAAATAAGATTAAAATTTGCTTTATGTAGCTAATCAGTCTACTTAATTCCGTTGGTCTATCCCGTGTCGTTACTTACTACTCGAATGCCTCAGCCACCTCAGCAAATCAAAAGAAAACGAGGTATTATCCTTAGCTCAAAAGGCTGGCAGCGCTTGCAGAATGCAGAACAGCAATCAGTGAGTCAAAACAATCTGGGGAAAGCATTCACGCTTCAAGAGTTAAGTGAGCGAACGGGACTCAGCCCAAACACCCTTGCTAGAGTGCGAAGCCGCAAAGTTGCAGTCGATCAGCAAACTCTAGAAAACTACTTTCGGGCATTTGACCTCAGTCTAGGAGTGGATGACTATACTGACTCAGAAACGGCGATCGCTGGCAGTCGGCAACAGGTGCCTTTAAGTGGGCAACTTTCGCTCGGTTCGGCGTTTTATGTGCAGCGATCGCCGATCGAGTCGATCTGTTATGACGCAATCTTGCAGCCCGGAGCGCTGCTGCGAATCAAGGCTCCTCGTCAGATGGGCAAAACATCTCTGGCAGCGCGCGTATTGGCACAGGCACGAGAGCAGAATTTTGCCACCGCCATTTCGAGCTTGCAGCTTGCAGATTCGACCGTCTTCATTGATTTGAAGCGATTTTTGCAGTGGTTTTGCGCGATCGTCAGTCAAAACTTAGGCTTGCCCAATCAGGTTGATCAATATTGGGATGATCTGTTTGGCAATAGCTATAACTGCACCAATTATTTTGAAAAATACATTCTGACCGAGATCGAAACGCCGATAGCCTTGGCTTTTGATGAAGTCGATGTCGTGTTTGACTACCCAGAAATCGCGACCGATTTTTTTGGCATGATCAGAGCCTGGTATGAGAAAGCTCGCTATGGAGACGGCAAAAGCGATCTATGGCAAAAACTGCGACTCGTGCTGGTGCATTCCACTGAGGTGTATGTGCCATTAAATATTCACCAGTCGCCCTTTAATGCCGGGTTAGCGATCGAGTTGTCGCCCTTTAATCAAGAGCAGGTGCAAGACTTGGCGCAACGCTATGGAGTCGATGACCCAGAAGACTGTGCAAAAGCGCTATTGACACTCGTAGGCGGAAATCCCTATTTGGTGCAGTTAGGGCTACATCATTTGAGCTTGCAAGACGTGACCTCAAAGCAGCTTGTTGAAACGGCGATCGTCACAGACAGCATCTATAGCGGGCACCTGCGAAACTTATTGTGGGATTTGCAGAGATATCCAGAGCTAGTGGTGGCTTTAAAGCGGGTTGTGTTATCACCGATTCCGGTTGAAGTCGAAGCGATTCAAGCCTTTAAGCTACAAAGCAAAGGCTTGGTGCGACTCTATAATCAGCAACTGGTGCCAAGTTGTCATCTTTATCGCAAATATTTTGCTCAGGCATTAGCAACTGCTTAAATAGCTAAACTACTGAATAGTTCGGTCTCCAATGGCGAAACGCTGCGGGGTTGGCAATCAAGTTTTATAGCTTGAGTGACGGTTGAGTGAGAAATCACAACTCCATCAATCGATTATTTACAGTTGATTTTTTTTGGCACTCTATATAAACGTGAGTTCGATGAGGTTTTTCGCTTCGTTCGCAGCGGCTTCTGCCCCCTAAAACCCCCAATTTGGGGGACTTTGAACCGGAATCTTGGCTTGAAGTCACCCAAATTGGGGGATTATAGGTAGCTCTCCCAAATTCACCATCGGAGCGAACCACTTCTATCGAACTCACGTTATATAAGAGTTGAGCTTGAATCCTTATAGAAAGACGGCAGCATCATGAGGCTTGAAAAGAGCAGTTTTCTCACTCTACGGCGCAGGACGCTGCTCGTGATCGGAGCCACTCTTGTGAGCCTCAACGGAGTGCTTTATGCGGTCTCTTCAACGTTGCTGCTCGGTAGCTCTCGTCAAGCCGAAGAGCGAGACACGCGCCAAGTCACCCAAGGAGCGCTGAGTGTTTTTACTCAAAACCTTGACCAGTTTAACGCGCGGTTTTCAGATTGGTCAGACTGGGATGATGCCTATCGATTTGTGCAAGATGGGAATGCAGAATTCGTTCGGTCTAATCTGATTGACACTCAGTTAGCGACTCTCAGAGTTAATGCGATCGCCTTTGTCAATCCATCAGGGAAAATTGTTTTTGGCACCGGATTTGATTTGCAAAACGGCAAAAAAACACCCATTCCAGGCGCTTTGCTGAAGCGTTTAAAGGTAAACGATCGACTGCTGCAACATACCAGCCCCGACAGCAACTTTGCCGGAATCATTGCCGCGTCTGAGGGCGCACTGATGATTGCCTCGCGTCCCATTATCACCAGTGAAAGAAAAGGAGCGATTCGCGGAACGTTGATCATCGGTCGCTACTTAAATGCTGACGAACTCGGACGACTCGCGAAGCTGATTCAAACGCCTCTGACTCTTCAGGTCTTGAGCGATGGCAAAATGCCTCAAGGTTTTGGGGCAAGCGCTCATCCAGACCTAGACAAAGCAGACATCACCATCCGCGCGATCGACGAAAAGACGATCACAGGGGCGGCACTTTTGAGAGATCTCTATGGTGACCCCGCGCTAATTTTGCAGATCAGCAGCCCCAGAGAAATCTACGCTCAGGGCAAACAAGCGATTCGGTTTCTCAGTTTGTTGATTATGGTGGTGGGCTTAGTGTTTGGGGGCGTGACATTGCTGCTGCTAGAAAAGCTGGTGCTGTCTCGGCTTACCCAACTCAACCAAGAAGTCAGTCACGTGGGCGAAAGCAGTGATTTATCGCTTAGAGTTTCAGTGCAGGGCAATGACGAACTTGCAAATTTGGGCTTTACCATCAACACGATGCTCACTGCTTTAGAGCAATGTGCGATCGACCTTCAGCGATCGACTGTTGAGTTAAAAAACGCCAAAGAAGCCGCAGAAGAAGCAAACTGGGCAAAGGGTCAATTTTTAGCCAACATGAGTCACGAATTGCGAACTCCGATGAATGCCATTATTGGCTATAGCGAAATGCTGCAAGAAGACGCGATCGATTCTCAGCAAACAAACTTTGTCTCCGATTTGCAAAAGATTAGCGGCGCGGGGAAACAGCTTCTAGCGCTGATCAACGACATTCTCGACTTCTCTAAACTCGAAGCCGGGAGAATGGATCTTTACTTAGAATCGTTTGACCTTGTGAGTTTGGTTCAAGAAGTCGTTAGCACCCTCCAACCTCTAGTTCAAAAGACGGGCAATACGCTAATCGTTGAGTGCGATCACCAGATTGGCACTCTCTATGCCGACCTCGCCAAAACCCGTCAAAATCTCTATAACCTACTTAGCAACGCCATCAAGTTTACCGATCGCGGGACAATCACCCTGACGGTAGAAAAGCAAGAACGGCATTCTGGTTCCCTTTTACCCGTGATCCTTTTCAAAGTGTCTGACACCGGAATCGGTATGACGCAAGACCAGATCGCTCAATTATTTCAGGCGTTTGTGCAAGCAGATGCGTCTACCACTCGCAAATATGGCGGCACTGGGCTGGGTTTGGCGATCGCGCAAAAGTTTTGCCAGATGATGGGCGGCGCGATCGCTGTCGAAAGCGAATTAGGTCAGGGCACAACCTTCACAATGCAAATTCCAATACAGGTAGATAATCAAGCAAACCACCCTGCGATCGAACCCATCGTTGCAGAAAATTAGCTCTAATTTATGCTGACTGGAAAATAACCCCTAGAATATTTTTAGTGACCTGTTATTTAAACAACGAGTTGCATTGGGAATCCCGATGCGGCGCTGGCTAAACGAGGCGATTAGATGAGCGATGAACCGGGAATTGTGCTGATTGTTGACGATATCGAAACCAACCGTGACTTACTCGCTCGTCGTCTTCAGCGCCAAGGGCACCGCATCGTCATGGCAGAAAATGGGCAACAAGCGCTGGCATTGCTTAAAGAGCAGCCAGTTGACTTGGTTTTGCTTGACATCATGATGCCTTTTATGACGGGCTACGAAGTGTTAGAGCATCTCAAGGCAAACCCAGCTCTGAGCCACATTCCGGTGATCATGATCTCGGCGTTAAACGACATCGACAGCGTAGTGCGCTGCGTCGAACTCGGAGCCGAAGACTATCTCTTTAAGCCGTTTAACCCCACCCTCCTCAAAGCCCGCACCGAAGCCAGCCTTGAGAAAAAACGATTGCGCGATCGCGAACGAGCCTTCTTAAAAGAACTCCAAATCGAGCAAGAAAAGTCAGAACGTCTGTTGTTAAATATTTTACCTAAGCCTGTTGCCGACCAACTTAAGCAAAACCCCAGCACGATCGCAGAGAGTTTTCCTGAAGCCACCGTCTTGTTTGCCGACATTGTAGGGTTTACGCATTTATCGGCTCAAAAATCACCGATCGAGATCGTTACTCTGCTCAACAAAATCTTTTCTGCCTTTGATCAACTCGCCGATCGACACGGCTTAGAAAAAATTAAGACTATTGGAGATGCTTATATGGTGGTGGGCGGTCTGCCGATGCCCAACCCTAACCATGCCGAGGCGATCGCGGCGATGGCGTTAGACATGCAGGCGGCGATCGACACGTTTAACCAGGAGACGGGGGAAGCCTTTATCATGCGGATCGGAATCAGCACGGGCCCAGTAGTGGCAGGTGTGATCGGCACACACAAATTTACCTACGATCTGTGGGGCGACACTGTGAATATGGCCAGCCGTATGGAATCTCATGGCATTGCAGGCCGCATTCAAGTCACTGGCTCAACCTACGATCGACTTCATGACAAATATGTATTTGAAGAACGCGGCACGATCGACGTTAAAGGCAAAGGCGAAATGCTCACCTACTGGCTCAAAGGCAAAAAGTAGAATTCAGCTTTTAGATCCGGTCAAAAGTCTGACCTCTGCAAATCGCAGTATAGGGATAATCGTTACAAACCATTGAAGATTACTATAGTTCACTAGCTATATTCCAATGGTTTGTTGAATCCCTATTCTGATATATCTATATCAAACGCTAAGAGTTTTTATCGGCGAATAACAATTATCGCCATTGAGAAAAATTGGCGTTGTTGAATCGTTAAACCCATCCTCACCCATTCTCAAAAAGAGCAGGTGACAAAAACTTTGGCTACCCTTTTTCTGGGAGAGAAGAGCTGGGAATGAGTGCAAATAATAATTGCGTTTAGCAAGGCTAAAAAATCAGTTGTTAATAAATCTGAGGCTTTTGAATGAGTCGAATTAATGGATTTGTGGATCGCCGTTCTTTCTTAAAGTTAACGGGTGTTTGTGGGGTTGGAATTGCGGCAACAGCGGCTAGTGGTGCGCTCTGGAAACCAGATGTCACGCTTGCTCAACAATCGACTCCTGTTGCTAAACCGCAACCTGTCTCTCCAGATGCTGCCCTCAAACTTTTGATAGAAGGTAATCAACGATTTGTCGATGGCAAGGGACAGCATCCCCACCAATCGCGCTTACGGCTGCAAGAAACATCGGTTGCCCAATATCCATTTGCGTCAGTTTTGGGCTGCGCTGACTCTAGAGTGCCCGCCGAAATTGTATTTGATCAGGGCTTAGGCGATTTATTTGTGGTACGGGTTGCCGGAAATGTTGCTAGCCAAACGGCGATCGGCAGTTTAGAATTTGCCTCAGCCGTGTTGGGTTCGCAACTGATTGTGGTGCTGGGGCACGCAAGATGTGGTGCAGTTGCTGCGGCTGTCAAAGGCGATCCGCTGCCAGGAAGAATCGGTGTGTTTGTGGAAGAAATCAAACCTGCCGTGGAGCGCGTTCGCTCCAAATCGGGAGATCTTGGACAAAATTCCATTACTGCTAATGTGCAATATCAAGTTGAAAAGCTTGCAGAAAGCTCCACCATTTTAGCTGGCTTAATTAAGCAAGGAAAGCTGCGGATCGTAGGCGGACAGTACGATCTCGCGACTGGAAAAATGTCACTTGTGACCAGCTAATTTTTAGATTTGATCTGTTGCTTCGAGTTTTCTATCTCGCCTGGAAATTAATCCCTGGGCGAGGTAGAGCCGTAGCCGGAAGGTGTTACTCCTATCTTTTACTGAAAGTTGACAATTCGGGCAAAGCTGGTTGCCTCAAGACTTGCGCCGCCGACTAATGCTCCGTCAATTTCAGGTTGAGCCATAATTTCGTCAATGTTGTCTGGCTTGACTGAACCGCCATATTGAATCGGGACATTTGAGTGAGTGAGCTTACTGCGAATCAAGCCGATCACCCGATTTGCTTCGGTTGAGGCGCAGGTGTCTCCGGTGCCGATCGCCCAAATCGGCTCATAGGCAATCACCAAACTGGTTTGATCTACGTCTACTAGGCCTTTTGCAAGTTGGCTAAAGATGTGAGACTCGATTTCTCCGGCATCGCGCTGCTGTTTGGTTTCGCCTACGCACAAAATCGGAGTCAGCCCGGCTTTTTGAGCCGCTTTAATCCGCAGATTTACCGTTTCATCAGTTTCGCCAAAATATTGTCTGCGCTCACTGTGACCGATGATCACATAGCGCACCCCCGCTTCGAGCAGCATTGGGGCAGCTACTTCACCCGTGTATGCCCCTGATGTCTCCCAGTGCACATTCTGAGCACCAATTTGAATGCGGCTGCCGTGCAGAGTTTTAGACAAAAGATCTAAATCAGTAAACGGGACACACAGAATAATCTCTCGATCGTCAGGAGTGGTGTCTAGCTCAGATTTAAAGCCTTGCAAAAACTCCATGGCTTCTGCCTGGGTTTTATACATCTTCCAGTTGCCAGCAATAACAATTTTTCGCACGGGTACTCAGGTTAAGACAGGATGAATTGCATCCTTTAGTCTACGGCTTTGAGGGATCAATTGAAAAAAATCCAGCTCATTATTCGGTGGTCATTGCAATCTGGACGGCTTGCTGACTGATTTCTTGATAAACTGCCTTGAGGTAGTCCATCGCCGCTTGATTAGCAGGCACTTCGGGTTTGAGAGGAATCGTGCCCAGCACTTCTAAAACCGTCTCACTACTAGGAGGCGGAACGATCACAATCAGCGTTGGTTCGAGTTGTTCGGCATAGTGCCAGAAGCGATCGAGCTTCAGTGTTGTGGCGGGGCGAACTGTTGAAACGGGTTCTTCTGCCTCTGAAGTTTCGCCCCCGGCACTGCGCGTCTGTCGTAGCGCTTCAATAATCTGCTCTTTGGTGCGACCCCGCAGTTGAAATAAGACAAACGGATCTTCACTGAAGCGATCGCCCAACAAATAATAAACTGCCCCAATATGCTTGCAAGGGTTTGCCGGATCAGGGCAAGAACAACGACTGTGAATATCAAATTTATTAAACGGAAATAGGCTCAACCCGTTTGCGGTAAACACTTCTTCAATGGTTTGAGGCATTTCTCCAGCCAACAGTTTGGCAGAGAAGATTGCCCGTTCTGCCATCGACTCGATCACATAGCTCCACTGATCGTCGCTAAAGGGGTCGAGTGACAAAGACACTTGATAGGGTTCTGGGGCAGTGCCCTGAACGTTAGCGGAGACTTTAGCACTTTGAAAATCGATGTTTAAGACGTTGCCTTCTCTGGCATAAGTGCGGGCACGTGCCAAGCGTCGAGTCCAGCCAAACGATTCTAAAACATCGATCCAGCGCTGTGCCCACCATTCGCGACTGGGTTGAGAATAAGCATCAGTCATGGGCAATGAAGAGGCAAACGTAGATGTCCAAAATTATAGAGGATCGCGAATTAGATGAAGACAGAATTTACGTAGGGGCATGGCACTGCCGTGCCCAGTGGCGTTGCAAGTAACCGATATTATTTAATTCACGATCTAATGCCTAAGATAGACAACAGTACGGCTTCTAGTCACGCTGCTTCTACCTAATGAAGGACACTCGATCTAGCCAAAGGCAGATGTAAAGGCTAGAAAGGTGTGACCTGTCTGGGTGAAGTCTCGCTGAGACTTCTCTCTAGACAGATAGATAATCTTAGCTAAACCCCGTAAAATTCTTTAGCTATAGGGAAACAACAAATCATATCTCCTGACGAGTGGCAGCTCTCAGGAAGTTCAGGCAACTCTAATTCCCATCTTTTTGATTGACCTTTGTAGCTGAGTGTTGCGAGGAAACTTCAAAAGTTGTTTCCTCGCGATGCTTAAGCGCGAAAAAAACTGACTACTGTAACTTTCTAGACGAGGGCTTTTATGTCTGAACCCAATGGTGTCATGATGCAATACTTTCACTGGTATATTCCCAGTGATGGTAGCTTGTGGAATCAGCTTGCAGAAAATGCTGAAGAGTTGTCAAAGGCTGGAATCACTGCTCTCTGGCTTCCTCCCGCTTATAAAGGCACAGGTGGCGGATACGATGTCGGTTATGGGATCTATGATTTGTTTGATCTGGGCGAGTTTGACCAAAAGGGAACAGTCCGCACCAAGTATGGAACCAAAAGCGAGTATCTAAACGGCATTAAAGTGGCGAAAAGTGCAGGGCTGGAAGTCTATGCCGATGTGGTGTTTAACCACAAAATGGGGGCAGACGCGGAAGAAGAAGAGTCTGCAACCCCATTTGATCCTGAAAACCGTCATGCTGTTGTCGGTGACTATCAGCCGATCAAATCCTGGACTCACTTTACCTTTCCCGGTCGCGGCAACAAATACTCCAGTATGCAGTGGCATTGGTGGCACTTTGACGCGATCGACTACAACGGCTATCACCAAAACGAGAATGTGGTTTATCTGCTCGAAGGCAAGCGCTTTGACGACAACGTAGATCAAGAGAAAGGTGGCTATGCCTATCTCATGGGCTGTGATCTTGACATGGAGCATCCTGAAGTTCGCGGAGAACTCAAATATTGGGGCGAATGGTATCTAGACCTCACCGATGTCGATGGCTTCCGATTTGATGCAGTTAAACACGTTTCGGCAGAATTCTTTCAAGATTGGTTTGATCACGTCCGCAATTATGTGCAGCGAGATCTGTTTGCCGTAGGTGAATATTGGTCTTATGAAGTCGATGCTTTGCACCATTTCATCGGCTTGACTCAAGGAAAAGTGGCGCTATTTGATGCCCCGCTGCACTACAATTTTCAAGCTGCCAGCGTTGGCGGCGACGGCTATGATATGCGGCAGATTTTTGACAACACCCTCGTTCAGCAGCAGCCCTGTCTCGCCGTGACGCTGGTCGAAAACCATGATTCTCAACCTTTGCAGTCTTTAGAGTCGATCGTTGAATCTTGGTTCAAGCCGCTTGCTTACGCGCTGATTTTGCTGCGTCGTGAGGGTTATCCCTGCATTTTCTACGGCGATTACTACGGGGCACACTACCGCGATCGTGGAAGAGATGGCAACGAGTATGAAATTTGGATGGATAGCCATCGCGAACTGCTCGACAAATTCTTGTTGGCGCGTCGGACTTACAGCTATGGGGATCAATACAACTATTTTGACCACCCCAACACGATCGGCTGGACGCGCTTAGGCGATGCTGAACACCCTGGTGGCATGGCAGTGGTGTTGAGCAACGGCTCTGAAGGTTGGAAATGCATGGAAGTAGGACACCCCAACTGCACCTATATTGACCTCACCGAACACATCAGCGAACCCGTTGTCACCAATGAGTACGGCTGGGGCGAGTTTCGATGCCAGGGTGGATCAGTGTCAGTGTGGGTTCCGCAACCATCATCAACCTAATCAAACGTGAATTCGATGAAGCTTCTCGCTGCGGTTGCAAATCCGGGCTGCCCCCTAAATCCCCCAAAATTGGGGGACTTCAAGCCAAAATTTCCGGTTCAAAGTCCCCCAGGATGGGGGATTTAGGGGGCAGAAGCCGCTGACAACGACGCGAAAAAACTCGTCGAACTGACGTTAATTTAATCCACGATCGCTCACTCAAATACAAGAGCTAGAAGTTTTATTTGCTGTTAGTTTTATAGAAGGTTGCCAACTTCTCATAAAAACTAACCTATGCCTGTCGATTTTAGTGCTGCAATTCCAACGTTTGTGATCACGCTGCGAGAAGGGGTTGAAGCCGCTCTCGTCGTGGGGATTGTCATGGCTTATCTCAACAAAGCAGGTCAATCTTCCCTAAATTCCTGGGTCTATAGCGGAATCGGAACGGGCGTTTTTGCCAGTGTTTTAGTTGGGGTTTTGTTTGGGTGGACGATTCAGGCGTTAGAGGTGTCTGATCAGCCTTATGCCCCAGTCTTAAAGCCTTTTTTAGAAGGGGTGTTTGGAGTGATCGCGATCGCTCTGCTAAGTTGGATGCTTGTCTGGATGACGCGACAAGCAAAATCGCTCAAAGGTCAGGTCGAAAATGAGATTAGCAATGCCCTTCAAGCCAAGTCGGGGGCGGGATGGGGCGTTTTTTGGCTAATCTTTGTGGCGGTTTTGCGAGAAGGATTTGAGACTGTCGTTTTTATTGCCGCCAAATTTCAGCAGGGTTGGATTCCGGCATTTGGAGCGGTGGCCGGATTGATCATGGCAACGGCGATCGGAGTGCTTCTCTTCAAGTGGGGAGTCAAAATTAACCTGCGAGTGTTTTTTCAGGTGATGGGCGTTTTCTTATTGCTGATTGTGTCTGGGTTGGTGATTTCAGCACTGGCGCACTTTGATAAGGCGTTTGCAATGCTGGCACAACTCGATCCGCAATATGCCGCTATCTGCGTTTCTCAAACCTCCTGTTTTCTCGGCTCGCTCGTCTGGAATCTGCATGGCGTGCTGCCCGATCGACAGTTTCCCGGCATTATTCTGCACACATTGTTTGGGTATGTCGATCGCTTGTATTGGGTGGAAGCGATCGCTTACATCGCCTTCTTAACCACTGTGGGCAGCATCTATTTGCAAAGTCTCACAGGTTGGACAATGTTGAACGCAAATCGCAAACCTGCCGAAAACTAGAATCTTTTCCAAGCAATGACCCACTTCACCAGTTTTCTGGGTCTTGGAAGAGAGCCGTACTCAAATAGCGCTCACCAAAGCTGGGCTGAATCATCACAATCAGTTTGCCCGCATTTTCGGGGCGCTGTGCGATCTGAATGGCTGCCGACAAATTTGCCCCTGTAGAAATGCCTGATAACAACCCTTCTTCTCTGGCTAATCGGCGACCATATGCGATAGATTCTTCATCCGTTACCTGAATAATCTCGTCTACCAAATCCAATCGCATGATGTTAGGCACAAACCCCGCTCCGATGCCCTGAATCTTGTGAGCGCCCGGTTGCCCACCCGACAGCACAGGACTGTTTTTTGGCTCGACGGCGATCGCTTTAAACTCAGGCTTGCGCGACTTGATCACCTCGGCAATGCCCGTAATCGTGCCACCTGTGCCAACGGCAGCGACTAAAAAATCAACTTGTCCATCGGTGTCAGCCCAAATTTCTTCGGCGGTGGTTTCGCGATGGACTTGAGGATTTGCCGGATTTTTAAACTGTTGCAGCATAAACGCATTGGGAGTATTTGCGGCAATCTCTTCGGCACGGGCGATCGCGCCTTTCATCCCCAACGTGCCCGGCGTTAATTCTAATTGAGCGCCATAGCCTCTGAGCATGGCCCGTCGCTCTGTGCTCATGGTGTCGGGCATGGTAAGCAGCAGCCGATAGCCTTTTGCGGCGGCGACCATTGCCAGGGCGATTCCGGTGTTGCCAGACGTGGGTTCGACTAAGAGCGTTTTGCCGGGGTGAATCCAGCCTGTAGTTTCAGCGTGTTGAATCATGCTGATGCCAATGCGATCTTTAACCGACGACGCGGGATTCATGCCTTCTAGTTTGACGACGATTCTGGCAACACATCCCTCGGCTTGAGGAATTCGATTGAGTTGCACTAGCGGCGTGTGCCCGATGAGTTGAGTAATATCGTGAGCAATTCGCATAATAGTATTAATGGAATTCGTGGGAGTGAATGCACGATCGGGCACACGACGATAAGCATATTTGAATAATTTAGCGTTTAATGCGTTGCTCAGTAAATCTCACCTTTAGCAGATTCTCCGTCACCTGAAGTTGAGGCTCAAGATTTCGCCACTTGCGATGGCTTCCTTTTTGAGAGATTAGAACAAAGCCGTAGCGCTGAAGAATTTTCTCAACTTCATTTGTGTTCATCCGCCGAGTTCGACTCATCCGATCGTAACCTCTTTGATAATGGCTCCTTCGGATAATTCAAGCGGTTCAGGGTCGAGATATAGTTCGATCGCTTCACGGATATCGTCTAGGGCTTCTTCCTTGGTTTCTCCTGCCGAGGCACAGCCCGGTAATTCTGGACACCAGACTGCCCAATCTTCTGTTTCTGGATCATGCTCAAGGACTACGCGCCATTTCATCTTGATTTTCTCCATTACGGGAAGTAACGATAGATTTCTTTTCGATGCAGTACACGAACGAAAACTACAGTGTCCTCGCTTACAGAAAGCCCAATTCGGTAGTCGCTTACTCTAATGCGGTAGTAATCTCCCGATGCTTTTAGTTTTTTGACATTAGTTAAGTTTGTCCAATTATTAACAGATTCAACTTCTTCAATAACTGCTTGAATTCTTTTCAATAGCTCCGCATCTCTAATTTTACTGAGATCTTTTTCAAAACTTTTTCTGAATTCAACGTTCATGGCTGCTGACTTAAGATTTTGAAGATGGCTTCTCGACTGACAGGTTCAGTGGTTTCGCCTTCCTCAATTGCCTTTGCCAAGGCGATATCTTCCATTGCTTCAACAATAATGTCTGTAAAGACTTCTTTCTGTTCTTGCAAGATCTCAACGATCGCTGTTTTGATCAGTTCTTTAAGCTGGCTTGTGTTTAATGTGTTTTCAGACATCGTATTTCCTCCATAATTGATTACTTTTGGGCTGACCAAGGATAGGTTGACTGTTTTACTGCTTGGTAATTTGCATCTAATTCAGGTTCTAACAGCAAGATGGCTGTAATGCGTCGTGCCATCTGAGTAACTTCAATGACTTCTTCTTGTTTGAGCGATCGCCCCAGCAATTCTTGTTCTCGATAGCTCAACCATTTTTTGATCACCTGATAGCCACCGATCGTATAACTCCAGACGCGATCGGGGATATTTTTCCAATAGGCGATGTCGTTGAGGTAAATGTCACGGGTATTGGTGCCAAGTTGATCAATGACTTCTGCGGTTGCTTCGCAGTTCCCCAAAAGGGTAATCGCGGTTTGTTCTTCTGGGGTGTAGGGTCGATCGCTGACTTTTCCTTTTCCGGGCATGGTGACGTTGTTTTGTCCTGCGTGACCCCAGCCTGCGGTGAGGGCAAAGTCGGTGTTTGGGTCTAGGTTGCCAGTGCCAACACGGGAGACAACGGCAATGGTTTTCAATTCAGGACGAAGTTTACCAGAGGTGACACCGAGAACGGGGGTTTCTGGATCGAGGAGTGCGGCAATTTGACGACCGAGCGTTGCAGAGGTGATTAGAGTTTCGCGATCGTTAGGAAGTGGGATGCGTGGAAAGTCTTGACGAATTCCATCGGCATTTTCTTCTAGATAAGCAGGTGAATAGCCGATCGCTAGGGCGTGCATCCAAATTAGAGCAGCCGTTTCTGCATCTGTATCAGGGTTAGAGATACCCAGTGATTGAAAATAAGCACGAGCAGTATTAGACAAATTTGCGATCGGTTCTTGAGCAGAAGTATCAGAGATGCCTTGAATTCCTATTTGCCCTGGAGCTTGCTTTAG
The DNA here is from genome assembly GCF_003003695.1 of Phormidesmis priestleyi ULC007. Classification (NCBI taxonomy): domain Bacteria; kingdom Bacillati; phylum Cyanobacteriota; class Cyanophyceae; order Leptolyngbyales; family Leptolyngbyaceae; genus Phormidesmis; species Phormidesmis priestleyi. Next base: position 8,257 of record NZ_PVWG01000040.1, on the reverse strand, counting down.
ACGTTTAGAAGTTGTTGGTACGAGCCTTAAAGCAAAACAAGATGCATCTGGAGATAGTAAATGGTCATCGGACAAACCTTTTACAAAGTAGAAAGGGCAACCTTCAGATGACTTTGAAGCCTTTACACGGCTTAGTAAAAATGAATTTCCTTCCCAACATTGGGCATAAAGGTTGGGTCTAGGCTCATTCCACAAAGGTCGAACTGAACTGTAATAACACCAGCGAAAATCAAATGGACGCATTGCATAGCGAAAGATGTGCTGCGAGTTATAACTTTCAGTTTTGATAACTTTTGTTCTTGTTTTTTGAGCATCAAATCTTGCAGCATCTCTTGTGAGACCCGTCCCTAAAGTTTCTAGAACTTCCCAATTAGTACTGGGATCGTAATACATCTCCATTCGCTCTTCAAGAGCTTGTTTATCTAGATCAATCAATGCATCATCTCGCTTTTCCATCAGACCGTTGCTAGAAGCTTCTGAACATAATTCAGTGAGTTTTGCCCACTGCAAATAATCAAAACTGATACTTCTTGGACGAAATGAAAAGCGGTTGTCTCGAATTGGTTGTGCAGTTATATAAGCTGCGTCAAAACTTGAAGCATCTAAACTCACAAGTAAATCTGCCCTCTTAGTTACACCCCAGAAATGACGGAAGTAGACGGTTGGATTTGAACTACGCTCTTCTTGGCGAACCATTAAACCAATTGTTGTGCCAACTCGAATGCCTTCGCGATTGTATTCCGTTGAAAAAACAGAAGGATCTGGCTTGCCTTCTGGGGTTACTTTCCCTGTTTCTCTACTATCCCCATTCATGCAGTCGAACCAGAGTTTATCAAATTCCTTTAAAAATCGCTGCCGCATCACAACATAAGAAGGATCGCTGAGGTAGGAAAAGTTAGAGACATAACAAACAACCCCTTTAGTCGGTTTTTGTTCAGTAACACAATGCTCTGCCAGCCTAAAGAAACGAATATAAAGATCATCAAGGTTAAATTTTTTGATTCCCCATTCGCTAATTAATCCTTGCTTGTAAAGATCAACGAGTCCTTGTTCTTCTTTTGGACTAATACCAGAGAAAGCGTTGTAGGGCGGATTTCCTAAAACAACTAGGATAGGTCTATTTTGTTTGACTTCATCTGCTGCTTCTCGTTCTTGCTCAAGTTCAGGATAAGAAATTGAAAGCTGTTTATATTTAGCTTTAGCTTCCTCTGTGGGCGGCTCCCATCCCGTCAGCGCATTCGTCAAATACACCCCCACCCGTTCCTCTTCATCACTCAACGGCACCCCCAAATTTTGCAACAGCAGCCCCAACTGCAAATGCGCCACCACAAACGGAGCCGTCAAAATCTCAAACCCAAACACCCGCTTCATCGCGGCTTCCTTTAACTGCGAACCAACCAGCGCCCCCATCCCCTTATCCTGCAAATTGGTTTCAATTCGCTTCAACACTTCCACCAAAAACGCGCCCGTTCCACAACAAGGGTCAAGAATATAGACATTTGGGTCAGCTAACCCATCTTCGATCTGCAACTCTTCGCGCAATACTGTGTCTACCCGCGCCACCATATATTGCACAATCTCTGGTGGCGTATACCAAACCCCTAACTCCTTGCGTAAAGTCGGATCAAACGCCTCCAAAAACGGCTCATAGAAATATTGAACGGCTTGCCCCTCATCAAACTTCGAGAAAAACGCCGTGCGATCGACTCGATTCAACGCCTCCCCCGTCCAATTCAACACCTCTTCTAAATCCAGCTTGCGAACATGAGTTGCAGTCGCCACCTTCTCAAACAACGCCTTAATCATCGGAACGTGCAGATAATAACCCGCCACCCGCCAATCAAATCGCCCCTGTTCTTGCTGCTTGTGCCACAACACCCACGCCGAAAAAATGCCATAAAACAACGTTTGAATCAGCGTAGACTTAAAAAATCGCTCTCCCTTCTTCGGGTCTTTCTTATCACCCGTAAACGCAATTCCTAACGCCTCTTCTAACGCCTTTCGCAGCGTCTCTAATGCAGGCAAATCCGTCTTCTCAACTCGTGCCTTCGCATCCTTTGCATAAGAAGCCAAAAACCACGCCAGATCTTGCGGGCTGGCAATGCTGGCAGACTGAAGCATCACCCGCTTTAGATATTCAGTGACTTGTTCTTCTTGCTCTTGGGCAAATTGCTTAGGATTCTTTGCCTTCTGCCAAAACTCTGCCTCATTTTTAGCGAGACGGTAGGTTTCCAGCGTCGCAGGCTGCCCACTGGCATCTTGCCCAATCAGCACAAAATCTCGATAGTTCGTCACCAACACCTGACGATACTGATTCCAATATTTAGAAACTTGCTGAGTCTGAGCAATCACCCAGGCATCATCCCCGGTTCCCTTAATCTCAATCACGCCTCTCTCTGGATTTGTGGGATTAGCGGGCGTGTCTCCTGTCTTCTTCTGAAACTGACTAGCACTAAACAAACCCCCATCCGGCATTCCCGCCCCGCCGATATTCTTCAACTGCATCACACAGCGCACCTTGGGCTTTAGCGTCTTACCCAACTCATTCAACAGCTTCTCTAACGCCCCATAATAAGAAGTCTCCTTAACGGCTGCCCCCGTCGCCCGAATCTCTTGCAAATCTCGAATGTAAGTTTCAAAAGCACTCATAGCGATTTTCTCGGAAATAGACTTTAAGAAGATGTCTGAGACCTATTTGCTGTCTTCTCTACCTTAATGCCGTCACCCTGAGACAAACGATCGCTTCTCAGATATCCCCCAAGCAATTACTCTACTCAAGCTGAAATTTGAGAGGAAGACTATATAATTAGCACGTCTTTTGTCAGAATGAATTTCAACCTGAACTGTGTGTTGCTGAAAGCCCAATGTTTGAAAAAAAAGATACTTCTCTCATCAATCTGGCGCTGTTAGCCGCGATCGTAGCGGCATCTCAACCTTTAGCGATCCCCTTTGTCGCGCCTCCAGGGTTGGCACAGGCTCCCACTGCTAGCCCGACGGTTCTGCTGCCAACCGGGACAACCGTTCGGATTGATGGCTCAAGCAGTATGGCAACCGCTAACCAAGCGCTAAAACAGCGATTTGAGACACAGTTTCCAGGTACAAGCGTCACCGTTGGCTATGACGGAACTCCAGCCGCGCTGCAAGCCGTTTTAGATGGCAAAACTGATATTGCAGCGATCGGTCGCGCCCTCACTCCTCAAGAAAAAGCCAAAGGCTTGATTGCAGTTCCACTATCACGAGACAAAATCGCGATCGTGATCGGGTCTAATAACCGATTTAATGGCAGCATCACGGGCGAGCAGTTTGCCAAGATCTTTCGTGGGGAGATCACTGACTGGTCAGAAGTTGGCGGCTCTCCTGGCAAGATTCGCGTCGTCGATCGCCCCGAAATCAGTGATACTCGTCAAGCTTTTCGCAACTATCCGGTCTTTAAAGCAGCTCCCTTTAAATCGGGCGCAACCACCGCACGACTTCCAGAAGACAGCACTGCAACCGTGATTTCTCAGCTAGGAACCGATGGCATCGGCTACACGATCGTCAGTCAAGCACGAGAAGCCGCCGGGTTGAAGGTGTTGCCCATGCACAACGTGCTTCCGACTGACCCCAAATATCCCTTCTCGCAGCCGTTGGTTTATGTCTATAAAGGCCCAAATCCTAGTCCAGCGATCGCGGCCTTCTTGGGCGCTGCCTCTGCACCAGACGCGCAACAGACTATTCAATCTGCCCAGTTCGATCCCGCTGTGCTTGCCGCCGGAAGCGCTGCTGGCACGGCTGCCGCACTTAATGCTGCCCCAGCAACGACTGCATCCCCAACCCCAAGCGCGTCTCCAGATGGGGGAACTTCTCCAACAGTGTCGGCATCTCCTAATGCGGGTGCGTCTTCTACGGCTACACCTGGGGCAGTAGCTGATGCCAGATCTGCTCAAGTGGATGGAGGCATTTCGCCGTGGCTTTGGTGGCTATTGCCTCTAGGCTTACTAGGGTTGCTTTCTTGGTGGCTAAAAAACCGTCGCAATACGCCTGAAACGATCGCAGAAAGACAGATCGAGCCAATCGCTCCAGTCCAGCCCGCTCCAGAACCCACTGCTATTCCACCCGCGCCCGATCTCACAGCCCCGGCTGAGAACCCTAACCTTGCCTCTAGAGCCGGGTCGGTGATTAGCTCCGATCGTGCCGAGATCGCAGAACAACCTTCCCTTGAAATTGGCGACACCCCGCTAGAAACGACTTCACCAAATTCACCAGCGCCTAACCTGATTGGAGATGCCGCGATCGCAGGTGGAGCCGCGTTAGCAGCCGGGGCAGGAGCCGCAGCTTGGGCAAATCGTTCTAGCGATTCTTCAGATCGCTCTGATCCTCAAGAACTTACAGAACCGCCTCTGATCCCTTCTGAGTCGATCGAGCCTACAGATTCAACGGCTTCTAATGTCACTGACGCAACATCAGAGCCACCGTTCACGCCCACAGGTGATGTACCTATAGGTGCAGCATTAGGTGGTGCAGCTTTAGCGAGTGGAGCCGCAGCTTGGACGGCTCGATCGCAAGATACTTCTCCTGAGACTAGCCCTGATGTGCTTTCAACATCGCCAGAGGTGGCCACGGACGAAGATTTAGAGATCGAAGCAGCGCTCTCGACCTTCGACACGATCGACGACTTGGATGCTGACTTGCCAAACGCGATCGCTGACGACCCAACCGAACTCGATCTAGACGAAGCAACTTCTGCTTCAGCCTTGACTGATGTGGGTTCTCCGATCATCTCTGCGGGGCTAGTCGGCGGAGCCGCTGCTGCGGGAGTGGCTGCTTGGGCGTTGAGCGATGACGATCGGGCCCAATCTGAGGTCGAAGCCGCTAAATTTGATGTCGGGCAAACTGACCTCAGCAGTGAAACTTTAGCAACCGTTGATCAAGAATTGCCAGATTTACCAGAGGGCTATGGGGAAAGTCGAATTGTGCTGCTGCCTCGGAATCCGCAGTGGGGCTATACCTACTGGGATATTTCTAACGAGCACAAATCTGAAGTGCGACAGCAAGGCGGAGAAAAGTTGGTGCTGCGGCTCTATGATGTCACCGATATCGAAGTCAATCAGCAAACCCCTCACAGCATGCAGCAGTTTGACTGCGACGAAATGGCACGAGATTGGTATCTTTCAATTCCGGTGAGCGATCGTGACTATCTTGTTGAAATCGGCTATCTCACCCGTGACGGTCGCTGGCTGATGCTGGCACGATCTACGCCGATCCGAATTCCTCCGACTTATCCTTCTGACTGGGTTGAAGACCAATTTGTGACGATCGACTGGCAAGAAGACCTGCGGGGTAAAACCTTCTTAGAATTGGTGCCTCCTAGCAAGCAAACTGAAACTGAGGCAGTCGCTAATCCGATTTACGATCGAATCTTTGGCATAGCACAATCTGCCGAATCGCAACGAGTGGAGGGTTCTCTGTTCGGTTCTATGCAGCAGGTGCCTCAACAATCAATCAGCTCTTTTGGTTTGCAATCTGGAGTCGGAATAGGAGCATGGCCAACGCCTTCAGGAATCGGAATGTCGGGAATCGGAATGTCGGGAATCGGCTTTTCGGCATCGGCTCCTCCTATCCGTCCGCGTAACTTCTGGTTAGTTGCCGATGCAGAACTGATTGTTTATGGCGCAACCGAACCTGATGCAAAGGTGACGATCGACGGCAACCCGATCCAACTTAACCCTGATGGCACGTTCCGGTTCCAACTGTTGTTCCAAGATGGAGTCATCCGGTATCCGATCATTGCCATTGCTGCCGATGGTGAGCAGATGCGATCGATTCACATGAAGTTCACTCGCGAAACGCCCCAGCGCAACACAAACACCAAAAACGAAGCTCAGGACGAATGGATTTTTTAGAAAGATGAGGGCGGAGCCATATTCGCCCTTCCCGTAGGCACCTTTTCCTTGGAGACTCATTAACACCGTCAGAAATGTGCGCTCAAGATCCCCTTTGGTTTTGAGATCGAAATCTCCCTGAGATAAATTCTCGTTTCTTCAGATGTTTGGTGTCGCGTCCAGTGACTCGCTCACGCCACATCCGAAAGCTAGAAAGTTTCATCTCACGACGCATTAAGGCGATCGTCTGCGGTTCGGTCAAGCCAAACTGAAGCTCGATCGCCTCAAACGTCGTCCGATCTTCCCACGCCATTTCGAGAATGCGATCAATTGTTTCGCTATCTATCTCTGCTAGATCCATCTCTGCCGTAAAACTCGCTTTCGACCATTCTATTAGGTTAGTCGATTCAAAAACGACTATCTTACGGGGAGTAATTTGCGGCTTTCTTCGCCGGGTTTGACGGGTGCGATCGCCGGAAAATGCTTGTCAACCAGATCGGGAATTTCTTCTGCCCCAATTTTGCAGTAGCGGGCTTTTCCGGGCATCACGACATTGGGCCCTTTGCCGCAATTTTTCATGCAGCCTGTGCCTTTGATAGCAACTTGATCGTCGAGTCCGCGATCGCTGAGTGCCGTTTCTAACGCCTGACAAACGGCTTTGCCGCCTCGCTTCATGCAGCCTGATTTTTGGCAGACTAGAATCGTCTCTGACGGTTTTTGTTGAGAAGATAGCTTGACTAGAGCGGGCGCAGCCGTCGGAATGATCGGTTTAATAAAATCGACTTTTAGCTTGATGAGATGGGTGGCTCGATCGACCTTCTTTCTTCCAGACACCTGCACCCAGTCACCCGGAACCAAGACTTGACCTAGCCCAGCCCGCGCTTCTTTGGTCAGCTTTAGCGAACATTCACCCTCGGCGGTGGCAAGCTGCAATCGCTTAATTTTGTAGCCGTCTTCGATCTCATATCCGAGAAAGCGCCCTTCTAAGCTGAACGCGTTGACTTGGCTGGTCTTGGACTTTCCCATTATCAAACTCCGAGGTCGCAAATTATTAGAGAAATCTTTGCTGGGCTGAAAGGTGTTGCTTTGTTGAAAATAATATTCAACAACGTTTATCTCTTAAGATTACAGCAAACTTTTCTATTTGCAAACTATTCTCATTAAGAATTTAAGAATTGACATGAGCGATCGCGCTCTTAACCCTTATCAGATCAGTGTCATGCGATAGTGTGGATGCTGCACTCTTTGAAAGCGCTATGTCTGCAAGTCACCCGATCGTTCTCGCACTCGATTTTGACGGGGTTGTCTGTGATGGGCTGAGAGAATATTTTCAAACGGCGTGGCGAGCCTATTGCCACATCTGGCAGCCCGATGATTTGACTCCGATCGAAGATTTAGCGCCAAAGTTTTATCGGTTGCGCCCAGTGGTTGAGACGGGCTGGGAGATGCCGATTCTAATTCGAGCGCTAGTTTTAGGCATCGAGGAACGCAAAATTTTTCAAAACTGGGTCACGATCGCCGCCCAAATCATCATAGAAGATGCGTTAGATGCCGCGAGTGTCAGCGCGATCGTAGATGACATCCGAGATCAGTGGATCGCAACGGATCTTGATAGCTGGTTAGGTGAGCATCGCTTCTATCCAGGGGTGATTGAGCGGCTGCGCGAGGAATTAGCGAGTTCGACTGACTGCGTGATCATCAGCACTAAAGAAGGACGCTTTATTAAACAACTGTTGCAACAGCAGGGCATTACGCTGACAGACCAACAGATTTATGGCAAAGAAGTTAAACGCCCGAAATATCAAATTCTCAAAGAACTGAATGCAGAGTATGGAGAAAAGACTTCGATCTGGTTTGTTGAGGATCGACTAAAGACATTAGAAGCGGTCAAAAAACAGCAAGGATTAGAGAATGTGATGTTGTTTTTAGCGGATTGGGGCTATAACACGATCGCCGATCAACAATCGATCTTAGACGACGATCGCATCCATCTTTTGTCACTAGAACAATTCACGCAAGATTTTGCAACTTGGGTGCCACAACAAACCAAGTAATTCAGTTTTTCTCATGAGGTTGATGAGACGGGAGCATCTCACCTTTGCGATGAGCATAACTACTCAATTCAATCAGCCAACCCTGAGCCAAGGTTGAGAGCGCGTGAAATCGCCATTGAGATAAGCAGAGCGGTGCTTCAGCCCTTGAGGCACATTGTGAGCACTCCACTGTGCCCCTGAAATCTTCAAGCGGCGATTGATTTGTTTCACTAACGATTCCACTGCCCCCGACCCAATCGTAACCCCTGCCTGTTGCAACGCTTGGTAATCAGGAATTCGGGTGCGATGGGTTTGCAGGTAGGCAATGAATTTGAGGGCTGAGTCAGTGGCATCGCGCAGCAA